>JAFVSB010000053.1 GCA_017503945.1 Clostridia bacterium | reverse complement strand
TTTCCTATGCTGTATGCGCTTGCAGCAACGGCGCAAATAGCTTTTGCGCGTCGTTGCGTGCGCATGGCTTTTGAAAAATTCCCGAATTATTAAATTTAGCGGCTAAAGGGGGTATCAAAGGGGGAAAATATCCCCCTTTGAAAAATCACTAAACAATAATTTATATAATATAGTGCAAAAAGAGCATCGGGTACCCGATGCTCTTTTTGTGTTATAGCATATTTGCAATTATAATATCAAGTGCTGCCCAGCCGTCGGTCAGGCCGTTTTTTATTCTGTGGTCGGCCTCGGCACAAAGGTGAAGCACCTTGTCGAGGTCAGAAAGGCTCACTTTTGACAGCTTGGCAATGTCTTTAGTCACAAAATACTCTTTTTGCCCTGTCTTGGCGGCAATCTCGCGTGCGCTCATCGACGATGCCAAAAGCTTTATCTTGCGAAGCTGATTGTATTTTGAAAATATCGCTGCATTTATGCGAATGGGCTCCTGACGCAAGAGTTTAAGCTCCTCATACTTTTCACACGCTTTGGCAGCATTGCCGACCAAAAGATACTCTATCATGTCAAACACTCTGTCTTCAGGCACTTTGCAGCAGCAAAGGTCAATGTCAGATATTGTGATTTTGCATCTTTCGTGGCAGTATGATGCAAGCTTGTCAAGCTCACTCTTCAGTATATACATACTCTCGGAGCAGCATTCAATCAGGTGCACTGCCTCATCGGTGCCAATGCTTACGCCGAGGCTTTGGGCGTAGCGCCTTATCCAGTCGCAAAGTGCTGCTTCTTTTTGAAAAGCAAATTCATCTGCCGAATATTCCTTCACAATCGCCTTGTAGATTGCATTGCGCTTGTCCACTTCATTTTCCGAAAAAATGATTATCACAAAATCAGGCATATTGGAAAGCTGCTTTTGCCAGAATTTTTTGTCGGTATCGTTTGCTTTTTTGCAAAGGTCACTGTTTCGTATATAGAGCACCTTTTTGTCACTCATAAAAGGATACGAGCTCACAAACTCCGTCACCTTTTCGGGGTCGGGTTTTTCAGCGGTAAATTCCATATAGTTAAAATCGGCAAGGGAGGGGTCGAGCACCTTGCCTACGAGAGCTTTTTTGTAGTAGTCCTTGAGGAAGTTTTCTTCGCCCCACATAAGATACACGCTTTTAAAATTGCCGCTTTTTAAATCTTCTTTTATAGCCATCATTTCACCTCGTAGAAATTTTTAGGTTTTTGTTTTTGTCGGCTTTAACGGTGATTGCGCCTTGCATATCGGTGCGATACACCTCGCAAGCTGCCTCTTTGGCAAGTGCGAGTATGCGGCTGTCAGGGTGATTGTAGATGTTGTTTTTACCGCACGATGCCACCGCAATTTTTGCATTGCATTTGTCTATGATGAGCTTTGACACTTTACTGTAGCCTCCATGATGAGGCAGCTTCATTATGTCGCAGGCAATGCCGGCATCAAGGCATTTTGTAAGACCAATCTCTTCGGCATCACCAAACATCATTGCCACGGTTTTTCCATGCTTTAGCCTCAGCACCAGCGACATGTCGTTGTTTTCGGCAAACATATCATCAGATGGTGAAAGCACCTCGATTGCCGTGTCTGCTCCAAGGCCTATGACCGACCCTGATGCCACATATTCTATGACTGTGTTGCTCTTTACTGCTGCTTGCAAAAGCTCTTGCCTGTTTTCGCGTGCCTCACTCTCTCTAATGTCATAATACAAAGGCAAAATCAGCTTTTTGGATTTTGCACTTTCGAGCAATGACACGGCAATATTAGTATGGTCTGTGTGAAAATGGGTTATAATCATTGCGTCGAGCTTCGGAATATTTTTGGCTCTGAGCAATGCACTGATTGACTGGGCACTGTAGTCAGGCTCACCTTTAGTGCCTGCATCAATCATGATGCTTTGAGAGCCTTTTTGCACTAAGGTGCAATCGCCCTGCCCCACATCGGCAAAGGTGATGCACAGCCAATTGTCATTTAGCTTATTATACACCAAAAAGACTCCTGCCGCAACTGCCAAAATCAATATGATTGCAACTGCCTTGCGAAATGCCCCTTTGTGCATGAGGTAAATAAACAGTGCAACCGATGCAAGCACAAATATTATTTTAGCGGCAATAGCTCCATAGACATCTATTGTGGCATATGGCAGTGCCGCCACACCCTTTGCCACCCAGGTGATATATGTAGCCATGCCTGAGAGTGCATAGCCGAAAACGGGTGCACACACCTTGGGCACAAAAGCAAACAAAATAGATGTTCCCATAAAAAATCTCATAAAAGGCAGCACAAACGCATTGGCAATCCAGCCATAGAGAGGTATATATCCAAAAGCCGATGCGGTCACCGGTAGGGTGAGCAGGGTTGTCATTGCTGATATGATAAAGGTGGTGCCCACAATATTTTCATGTAAAAAACTGAGCCGCGACGATTCTTTGAGCCGCTTTATTATGTCTATGCTCAGTATTACACCGAGGGTAGAGAGAAGCGATAGCCACATTGCCACACTATACACAGTAAACGGCATGATAATAATTATTATAAAAAATGCCATGATAAGTGCATTTTTGCTGTCATATTCTCTCCTCATCACGGCTCCGCCGCCTAAGATGAGCATCATGACAAACGCTCTTATAACGGACACCCCAAACCCTGTGAATATCATCACAAAAGTGCCTGCCACGCTGCTTGCAGCAAATGAAAGCATTGCCTTTTTGCGGCGTCCCGCCTTGATGCGCGCTATGGCTGCATACACACCAAGCACAAATAGGTTGAGGTGCAGACCCGATATGGCGACTATATGATATATGCCCGCTTTTTGAAATGCCTCTCGGCTTTCATCGTCAATGAGTGTGCGCTCGCCTGTGATAACGGCGCTCACCAGCGCAGCACCTTGCGGTGATATGTAGTTTTGGCAGTTTGCTACAAAATTTTGGCGCATGTCATATATCTTTTGCAAGGGGGAGTGAGAGCGAATGATTTTCACTCCACTTCCCTCAGGAAAGCATACAAATGTCACATCAAGGCTTTTCAGATAATTGCGCCAGTCAAATGCTCCGGCGTTGCCGCTTTGGTCTGCAAGAGATATCAAGGCGGTAAATTGCAGGCAGTCACCCTTTTGAATCTTAGGACTGAGTCCTTTTGACGATATATACACTCCCTCTCCGACAAGAAAGCTTTCGCTGCATTCAACGATCCTTGCGCGAAGCTGGGTCTTTTGGTTTTTCACCTCGGGAAAGCTCTCGATTTTGCATTTGATAAAAACTTCATCGCTAAGTGAGTTTACTTTGTCACAAAGGCGAGCATAATTTAGGTTGTACAGTATCACCGACACTGCGCTTATGCAGATGAGAAGCGCAAAAAGCAAAATATGAGTGCGTTGTTTTGTAATTTTGTGTAATATTTTCATATTATTATACCTTTAAAATAATTTTCATGTAATATATTATCATTTTTTTGTACAAATAACAACTTGATTTTATGAAAAATATGGTATATAATATGATTTAATTGTATAACTAAGGAGGAGCATACATATGGCTTTATATGCAATGAGCGATCTTCACCTTTCGCTTTCTGCCGACAAGCCAATGGATATTTTTGGTTCCGCCTGGCACAATTACATGGAAAGAATATATGACAATTGGTGCTCTCGCATCACGAGCGATGACCTCGTCATTGTGGGTGGTGACATATCGTGGGCAATGTATCTGGAAGAAGCGATAGAGGATTTCAAGTTCTTAGATGCTCTTCCCGGTCACAAGCTCCTTGTGAGAGGCAATCATGACTACTGGTGGGAGAGCCTTTCAAAGCTAAAAGCGTTTAGCGCAGCCCATGGGTTTGACTCTGTGAGCTTTTTACAAAATGATGCTTTTGTGTGGCAGGGCTCAGTCATTGCGGGCACCCGCGGGTGGATTGTTCCCTCGTCGGATTCATTCTCTGCCTCTGACCGCAAGATATATGAGCGTGAGCTCATAAGGCTTGAGCTTTCGCTCAAGGCTGCTCAAAGACTGGCTGAATCTGACTTGTCTGTCACTCGCCGCATAGCAGTATTACACTATCCGCCAATTGGCGCGCATGGTGAGGTTGACCCCTCGGTAGCAAAGCTTTTGGAGAAATATGGAGTGAGCCTGTGTCTTTATGGGCATCTTCACGGCCCCGCGTGTGCCGATAGTTTTTCGGGAAAGTCGGGTGCAGTGAGCTATGCTCTTGTCTCGGCAGATCACCTTGCGTTTATCCCGTGTAATCTGGATTTGTAATCCGGTTAATATACATTATATCAACAAAAATTTATTTAGGAGGTTTCCTACAGATGAAACTTATAAAAAACGAACAAATCGAAAAAAACACCGTAAAGCTCACAATCGGTGTTGACAAAGAAACTTTTGAAAAAGCAGTGGACAAAGCTTACAAAAAGAATGTAAAGCAGATTACTCTGCCCGGCTTCAGAAAGGGTAAAGCCCCCAGAAAAATTATCGAAAAATACTATGGCGAAGGCGTGTTTTACGAAGATGCAGTAAACTTTGTATGCCCCGAAGCATATGAATATGCAGTAAAAGAATCAGGCATTGAGCCTGTTGACCGCCCTGAAATTGACATTGAAACAATCGGCGGTGAAGAGGATCTTGTTCTCACAGCCACAGTAACCGTAAAACCCGAAGTTGCTTTAGGTGAATACAAAGGCATCAAATGTGAAAAAACAGTATATGAAACCAAAGACGAAGATGTCGACGCTGAAATCAAAGCCAACGCTGAAAAAAGCGCAAGACTTGTAAGCGTTGAAGACAGAGCAGTTCAGATGGGCGACATCACCGTAATCGACTTTGAAGGCTTCACTGACGGCGTAGCATTTGAAGGCGGCAAAGGCACCAACCACACCTTGGAAATTGGCAGTGGCCAGTTTATCCCGGGCTTTGAAGACCAGCTCGTTGGCGCCGAAATCGGCAAAGAGACCGAAGTTAATGTAACCTTCCCTGAGCAGTATCACTCAGAAGAGCTCAAGGGCAAACCTGCCGTGTTCAAAGTAACTGTAAAAGAAATCAAAGTAAAAGAGCTTCCTGAGCTTGATGATGATTTTGCAAAAGATGTAAGCGAATTTGACACATTTGAAGCTTACAAAAACAGCATCAAAGAAAAGCTCGATAAATCCAACGAAGCAAGAACCAAAGCTGAGTTTGAAAACAAGCTCGTTGAAGCAGTGTGTGAAAATGCCGAAATCGACATTCCCCAGTGCATGATTGACAACCGCATTGAAGATCTCATCAGAGAATTCAGCTATCGTCTCTCCGCGCAGGGCCTTAACATGGAGCAATACATGCAGATTACAGGTGCAACTGCCGACACATTCAAAGAGCAGTTTAAAGATCAGGCCCAGGCTCAGGTAAAATCAAGCCTCGTTCTTGAAAAAATCGTTAAGCTTGAAAACATCGAAGCAACCGAAGAAGATGTAGAAAAAGAACTTCAGACCATGGCCGATATGTATGGCATGGAGCTTGACAAGGTTAAGACTCTCATTGGTGACAACGAAAGAGAATCAATGAAGGAAGACATCAAGATGAAAAAAGCCGTAGAGCTTATTGCCGAAAATGCAAAGGTTGCAAAGAGCGCTGCCAAGAAGACCGCAGCTAAAAAGCCTGCTGCAAAAGCAGCCGACAAAGCAGAAGACGGTGAAGAAGCACCTGCCAAAAAAGCACCTGCGAAGAAAACAACTGCTGCAAAGAAGACCACAACCAAAGCTAAGAAAGACGAAGAATAATTCTTAAATTTTATTATTAATAAATCATAAGGAGGAATTGCTGTTATGAGTCTTGTACCAATGGTAATCGAACAAACCAACAGAGGAGAACGCTCTTTCGATATTTATTCCAGACTTTTGAAGGACAGAATAATATTTTTGGGCGAAGAAGTAAACGATGTGACTGCCAGCCTGGTGGTTGCACAGATGCTTTTCCTTGAGGGCGAAGACCCCGACAAGGACATCAGCCTTTACATCAACAGTCCCGGCGGCTCAATAACTGCAGGAATGGCTATATACGATACAATGCAATACATCAAGTGCGATGTATCCACCATTTGCATCGGTATGGCGGCTTCAATGGGGGCATTCCTTCTGGCATCAGGTGCAAAGGGCAAACGCTTTGCACTGCCAAACAGTGAGATTATGATTCATCAGCCTCTCGGCGGCATGCAGGGTCAGGCTACCGACATCAAGATTCACGCTGACCGAATCATCAAAATGAAAAACACACTCAACACCATTCTTAGTGAAAGAACAGGCAAATCTTTAGAACAGATCACTGCCGACACTGAAAGAGATAACTTTATGACTGCTCTTGAGGCTAAGGAGTATGGTCTTGTAGATGAGGTTATCGAAAAAAGAAAATAATAGGAGCTGCATAAATGACCAATAAAAATAAAGATAAGCTTACCTGCTCATTTTGCGGAAAACCACAAGACATGGTAATGAGGCTTATTTCGAGCCCATCTGCCGATGTGTTTATCTGTGATGAGTGTGTCGAAGCTTGCAGCGAAATTGTTGAAAGTGATTATCAGGCTATGGGTGTGGCTCCCGAGTTTTCACTCGGCGAGCTGCCCAAGCCCATTGACATCAAAAATATTCTCGACATGTATGTAGTAGGACAGGACAGAGCCAAAAAAAGTCTTGCTGTTGCAGTGTATAATCACTACAAGCGCATCTGCTCTCCCAAAGCATCTGATGATGATGTGGAGCTTCAAAAGAGCAACATCCTGCTCGTTGGGCCCACAGGCTCGGGCAAAACCTTACTCGCTCAGACTCTTGCCAAAATAATCGATGTGCCCTTTGCCATTGCCGATGCCACCTCGCTTACCGAGGCAGGCTATGTGGGCGAAGATGTGGAAAACATCCTTCTTAAGCTCATTCAGGCGGCAGACTATAACATCGAAAGTGCCGAAAAAGGCATCATATATATTGATGAAATCGACAAGATTGCCCGCAAATCCGAAAACCCGTCAATCACTCGTGATGTGAGCGGTGAGGGTGTGCAGCAGGCTCTTCTCAAAATATTGGAGGGCACTGTTGCCTCAGTTCCACCTCAGGGCGGACGCAAGCATCCTCAACAGGAATTTATCCAGATAGACACCACCAACATTCTTTTCATTTGTGGTGGTGCATTTGACGGCATCGAAAAAATCATCGAGCAGCGCACAGGCAAAAAGGTGCTTGGCTTTGGTGCCGACATCAAATCGGGCAAAGATAAGCAAATTGGCGAAGTGCTCAAAGATATTCAGCCTCAGGACCTTCTCAAATTTGGTCTTATCCCTGAGTTTATTGGCAGACTTTCTGTCAATGTGACTCTCGATTCACTCGACCGCGAAGCTCTCATCAAGATTCTCACCGAGCCGCGCAACGCTTTGGTGAAGCAATACCAGAAGCTTCTCTCGCTCGATGATGTGGAGCTAAAGTTTGAAAAGGCTGCCATTGAAGCGATTGCCGACAAGGCGATAGAGCGCAAAACAGGCGCCAGAGGTCTTAGGAGCATTATGGAAGAAACCATGAGCGACATCATGTTTACTGCTCCCTCTGAACCATCAGCATCAAAATGCGTGGTAACTGCCGACATGGTTGAGCGCAAAGTGAAAGCGCTGAGCCCTGCTGCGGCAAAAATAGCCAAAATCAAAAAAGAAGCATAATCATTAAGCTGTAGCATTTATTTGTTACAGCTTTTTTGTTACAGGAGAAAATTATGAAGCAAAGAGTTTTTCATATCCCCGTCTTTGTGCCCCACAAGGGCTGCCCTCACGATTGTGTTTTTTGCAATCAGCGCAAAATCACCGGGCAAATTGAAGAAATGACTGCGGCAAAGGCGCGCTCGATTATTGAATCCCATCTTGAAACAATAGAAAAATATAATGACAGAGGTACCTACTATGCCGAAATTGCATTCTTCGGCGGTAGCTTCACGGCCATTGAGCGCGAGAGCATGCAGGAGCTTTTGTCACTTGCCCATGGCTATGTATTATCTGGCAGAGTAAATGGCATTCGCTGCTCCACCCGCCCCGATTGCATAGATGATGAAGTGCTTTCTCTTTGCCAAAGCTATGGTATGACGGCAATAGAGCTTGGCGTGCAATCGGCCGATGATGAAGTGCTCACAGCTTCCAACAGAGGCCATACTTTTGACGATGTGACCAAAGCCGCCACGCTTATCAAATTATATGGTATGGAGCTCGGACTTCAGATGATGACGGGCCTCCCATGTGACACACCCGCCAAATCCATCGAAACCGCCAAAAAAATAGCTTCGCTCTCGCCCGACTCGGTGCGCATATATCCCACTCTCGTCATGGAGGGCACCCACCTTGCACTGATGCATGACAGCGGCGCCTACAATCCCCAGACTCTCGATGAGGCGGTAGCTCTTGCATCAGAGCTTGTGAGCATTTTTAAAGAAAAAGGCATCACCATATTGCGCATAGGCTTGCAGACCACCGATGGTGTGAATGCATCTACCGTGAAAGGTCCTTATCACAATGCGTTTGCAGAGCTTGTGTATAGTAGGCTTTGGCGCAGAAAAATAGAGGATGACATAATGGCAAAATCACTTCACGATACAACCTATGAAATAGACGCGCCTGCAGATAAAATATCACAGATTATCGGGCACAAGAGAGAGAATGCAGAGTATTTTAAACACAAATACAACATAATGCTCAAGTTAAACCACAAAAAATAGCATGAAACTCAAAAAAACAAAAAAAAATCAACAAAAAATCAAAAAAACTCTTGACTTGTGGCGAAAATCATGTATAATTATATATGTATTAAAGAAGAGCTTGTTTTTCTCTGTGCCAAGTGAGATTCAATAAGTTGTCTTTTAATAAAGGAGATAAAGCTATGTTAGTTAATATGAATGATGTCCTCAGACCGGCCAAAAAAGGCAAATATGCTGTCGGTTTGTTCAACGCAGTTAATTTAGAGCTTGCCCGTGGTATCATCAATGCCGCTGAATGCACCCGTTCACCGGTTATCATGGGTACTGCTGAGGTTCTTCTTCCCTATGGTCCCCTCGAAGAAGTTTCCTACTACTTAATCCCCATGGCAAAGAAGGCTTCGGTTCCCGTTGTTGTTCATCTTGACCATGGTCTCAGCTATGACACCTGCGTAAAAGCTCTGGAGCTTGGTTTCAGCTCTGTTATGTATGACTGCTCCACCGATACATACGAAGAAAACGTGCGCAAGGTTAAAGAAATGGCCGATATTGCTCATTCCTACGGTGCAACCATCGAGGGTGAACTTGGTCATGTTGGTGATAACGAAGGCTCTGCCGAAGGTAGCCACCATCTTGCTGATCCTTCCAAATATTTCACCGATCCCAAGCTTGCCAAAGACTTTGTAGAAAAAACAGGCGTTGACGCGCTTGCAATTGCTGTGGGCAATGCTCACGGTGCCTACAAGCTCCCCCCCAAGCTCGATTTCCAGAGAATCCGCACCATTGCCGAGACTGTAGATGTGCCCCTCGTGCTCCACGGCGGCTCAGGTCTCACCGACAATGACTTCCGTCAGGCTATTAAAGAGGGTATCAGCAAGGTTAACATCTTCACTGATATCAATGTTGCCGCAGTAGAGGCTGAATTCAAGAAATTCTCCACCATGGACAAGGGCATCATCGACCTTATCCCTGCAGCTGTTGAAGCTGTTAAGCAGGAGAGCATGAAGAAAATGAAACTCTTCTCAAGTGACGGCAAAGCTATGCCTGATGCAAGAGTAGGTGCGATTTCAGGTGCAAACATTGAAGAACTCACCAAGCTCGTTGCTGCAGAAGTTGCAAAATATCTCAACAAATAATACGCATGTATACATAAAAAATCCTTCCCAACAAACGGGAAGGATTTTTTTGTTTGTGGATATTAAAAGGCTTCGCCTTGAGGAGAAGCTGTCGCCGAAGGTGACTGATGAGGTGGTAACGGTTTTTGTGATGCCAGTTTATATATTTTCTCCTTCAATCACATCTATCATTTTGATAATAATGTTTTGCTTCTTTTCAGACATTGATGACACCTTTTCGCCTATTGCCTTTCCAATCTCGCTGCCTGAGCTTTTCTTCACAGCTCCAAGCAATATGTGGTCAGGAGTGGTGTTAAGAGCCTTGCATATTCGCATAAGCACATCAATGCTGGGGATAGACCTTGCAGTTTCAATATTGGAAAGATATTTGTCACTTAGCTCCGCCATTTCATTGACCTTGTTTTGCTTTAGTCCAAGTGCTTTTCTTCTTGCGGCAATTCTTCTGCCAACCTCTTTATAATCAACATACATAATCTATCACCTCTGTGTAGATTTTATATTATTTATTACCGAAAATAAACTTATTATAAGATGAAATTCATCTTGACATATGAATAATTATGGTTTATAATAGAAAAAACTACTATAAATCGTAAAGGGAGAGGAAAAGAATGAAAAACAAAATGTTTAGAATGTTTCTTTTTGTAATCACAATGTTTGTACTTTTCACCGCGCCAAATATTGTGCAAGCAGCCACAACCAGAATGTTCAATACATACGGAGGGAGTATGATTGTTCCCCAGGCGGATGTTTCTGCTTGGGAAGCTGCAGGCTGGATTGATCCAAGTAACCGTGTTGCACTTTTTGCCCCTGATGGCAGAACTATTGATGTTGCTAAATCTGATGTTTCTGTTTGGAAGGCTGTAGGTTGGTATGATTATCCTGTCACAACTATGAGCGCCCCTGATGGCAGAACTATTGTTGTTGCTAAATCTGATGTTTCTGCTTGGGAAGCTGTTGGCTGGATTGACACTAGTAAAACCATTACAATTTATGCCCCTGATGGCAGAAGTGCAGAGATTCCGCTATATCAATTGTCGGATTATAAAAATGTTGGTTGGTATGACTATCCGGTTATGTATGTTTATGATTCCAACGGAAATGGTGTGTTGATTGCAAAATCTGAACTTTCTTATTATCAATCAAAAGGCTGGAGCACAATTAATACTGCGAACTACTATCCAGTCGGTGATTTACCGAAACTTGAAAAAGTAACAAATGCTAAACTGATTTCATCTGATTACAAAAATGGAGCATATATTTATCTGTATTCTTCCACATTTGACGAATATGAGTATTATAAAGAATACGTACAAGCACTGGGGTGGGCATTTTACAGTAGTGATCTTAGGGCATTTTACAGTAGTGGTGTTAGCTATCCCACGTCTATTTTTTATTATGTAAAAGACGGTTATATGTTGCAATGCTCTTGGCTTTATGGCGAAGATCGAACAGGAATAGTTATAAGATCAATAAGATGATATTTTAGCTATGTTTATTATATTATTGAAATGGCATTGCATTTTACAAAACGATAGCAATTTCAAGATATTTTTTTATACACAAAAAAACAGAGGCTTGCCTCTGTTTTTTCTTGCAAATTTTTCATTATTATGGTATCATATGAAGCATACAAAAGAATTTTTTGAGGTGTATATAATTGTATCTTAAGGGAATAGAAGTGCAGGGGTTCAAATCCTTTGCCGACAAAATAAATCTCGAATTTGGTCAGGGCATCACCACCATAGTAGGTCCCAATGGCAGCGGCAAGAGTAATATCTCCGATGCCATTCGTTGGGTTATGGGTGAGCAGAGTGCCAAAAGCCTGCGCGGCGGCAAAATGGAAGATGTCATCTTTGCAGGCACCCAAAAGCGCAGCCCCCTCGGTTTTGCTCAGGTGTCAATTGTGCTCGATAATAAGGATAACATATTTAAAATAGACTATGACACTGTCAAGGTTACCCGCCGTGTTCACCGCAGCGGTGAGAGCAACTATCTCATCAATGACAAGGAGTGCCGTCTCAAGGATATCCACGAGCTTTTCATGGACACAGGCCTTGGCAAAGAGGGCTATTCCGTCATTGGTCAGGGCAAGATTGACCAGATTCTCTCAAATAAGGCTGAAGAACGCCGCAACATCTTTGAAGAAGCCTCGGGCATCACCAAATATAAATATCGCAAAAACGAATCTGAGAAAAAACTTCTCCAGACCGAAGAAAACCTCGTTCGTATCAAAGACCTGCTCTCCGAGCTTGAAACTCAGGTTGGCCCATTGGAGGTTCAGTCGCAAAAAGCGCGCAAATACCTTGACCTGCGCGAGGCGCTCAAAGGTCTTGATATCAACATTTCAATCCGCAATATCGACAAGCAGAAGCAAGCTCTCAAAGAGGGACAGCAAAAGTTTACCATTGCATTCAACCATCTGAATGACGAAAAATTAAAGCTTGCCCAAACAGAAAGCCGCATCGAATCGGAAACCGCGAGCCTCTCTGCTCTCAACGAAAAGATTACCGAGCTTCGCCAGCAAAGCTTTGACCTCGAAAAAAACAGCGGCAGCCTTTCGCACCGCATAGATATCCTCAACACCAACATACAAAACAACCTCAAAAACTGTGAACGAATAGACGAAGAAATCAAAGCCCTCGGCGAAAAAATCACCTCAGGTGATGCCGAAACTCAAAACCTGCTTGCACTCATCGAAGAGAAAAAAGCACAAAAGGAAAAAATAGAAGCAGGAGTGTCGGCTCACGATGAAGCCATGGCAGCTCTCGATGCCGAAATCGAGGCAAAGCTTGCCCAGACTGAGGCTATAAAGGATAAGATAGTTTCACTCATGAGCGATAGCTCTGCCCACAAGGCAAAAATCTCCAGCCTTGATATACTCATCAAAAATTTTGATGAGCGCAAGAGCACTCTTGGCGATGATTTGAATGTCAAAAAAGAAGCCCTCACCAAAGCTCTTTCCGATGCCGAAGCTATCAAAAATAACAAAGCCGAGCTTGCAAAGCGCAAGCAAAAGGCCACCGACGGCATGGAAAAGCTAAAGCAGGAATATTTTGCCCTCACCGATGAAATGAACAAAGCCAAAGAGGAGCAAAACAAAATCGTTGCCGAGTGCAATGACCTTCAATCGCGCAAAAATGTGCTTGAAGATCTGGAGCGCGGCTACGAGGGCTATGCCAAAAGCGTCAAAAACATTCTCACCTCGGGCATAAAAGGTGTGCTTGGGGTTGTGTCTAAGCTCATCGAAGTAGATAATAAATATGTCACCGCGGTGGAAATCGCCCTCGGCGGCGCACTGCAAAACATTGTGGTAGAGAATGAGGATTCTGCCAAAAGGTGCATTACATACCTCAAAGATAACCGCCTTGGCCGTGCCACCTTCCTGCCGCTTACATCTGTCAAGGGTTCTGTGTTAGACAAAGCACCCAAAAGCGAAAAAGGCTATGTGGGCATTGCATCGGAGCTTGTGAGCTACGATGCCAAATATGACGGCATATTCAAAAGCCTCATAGGCCGTACCGTTGTCATGGATAACATCGACAACGCCGTAGCACTCGCCAAAAAAACAGGCTATAAATATAAAATTGTCACTCTCGACGGTCAACTCTTAAACCCCGGCGGCTCTCTCACAGGCGGCAGTGTCAATAAGACCCAGAGCCTGCTTAGCCGCGGCAAGGATATTGAAGAGCTCTCCTCCAAAATAACAAAGCTTCGCGATATCATCGATGACAATGATGACAAGATAAACGAATACCGCCTCAGAGTCAAAAAAATGGCGGAGCAAAAAGAAGCCTAGAAGCTGAACTAAACCTGTGCGAGCACGAAAATGTGAAGCTCTCATCTGCAGATGACAGTAACAGCCGCATCATAAAAGAGCTTGAGCGAAACATCAGCCTCATCACCAACGAAAGCGGCTCCGTTATTGAAGAAATTGCCGATATCGACAAGCAAAAGGACAACCTGCGCGCCAAAATCGCCGAAAACGAAGAAACGGTCAAGGCCGTTAAGGTAGAGCTTGAAGCAGCTCAGGCAGAGGGCAGCGCACTTGCCGAAAAGAGAGAGGATTTTGCAAAGTCTGTCACCAATGAAAAAATAGCCTATGCCAACATAGAAAAAGACATAGCTGTATATAATGAAAAGATAGAGCTTCTTGCAGCCGAAAAGCAAAGCGCTGCAGTTGCAAGCATCGAAAAATCTCAGCAAAAATCAAAT
>JAFVSB010000052.1 GCA_017503945.1 Clostridia bacterium | reverse complement strand
GATGATATAGATTCGTTTGTTGCAAGGCGTGATGAAGCACTCTATAGGCTCGAACGCCACATCAAAGAGCACGACCTTTATCTGCCCGACATAATCCCCGCCGCTGAGGTTCGCATTTTTTCAGGCATGTGGCAGGAGCCACAGTTAGACAGGCTATGTATTGGTGACACTCGTAACCTTCTTGTGGAAATGCCCTATGACCATTGGTCAGATTGGATGTATAACGAGATATATTCTCTCATTGCCAAAGGCTATACCCCGATTATAGCTCACATTGAACGCTATGTTGACATGATAAGCGCCAAAGAAATTGCAAATTCTCTTCTTTCACTTGATGTTATGGTGCAGTGCAATGCAAGCTTTCCACTTAGCAGACACGAGCGTCGCTTTGTCAAAAAGCTTTTGTCACAAGGGCGCGTTGTAGCTCTTGGCTCCGATTGTCATAATATGCAATCACGAAAACCTGACATGACCAAAGCTTTTGATTACATATCGCGCAAATTTGGTGATGAATATCTTCAATATATCATGAAAAATTCACTTGTGCTGATAGGTCAAAAATAATATGATATCAAAACAAAATACTTCATACAATTAACTGTATGAAGTATTTTTTTGTTTCAGGGGGAGTTCTATGCTCAATATTATATGGGCAGTTATGATTGTGTCATCTTTAGTTTATTCTTTTTTTGCAGGCACAGCCGCTGAGGTTGGTGCATCTGTGTTTGAAAGCTGCACCGATTGTGTGTCGTTCATTTTAAAAACAGGCTCATTCATGATGATGTGGTCGGGCTTTATGAATGTGGCAGAGCAGTGCCGCCTTACTGATAAAATTGCGTCTTTCATGTCTCCTGTCATAGCTTTAGTGTTTAAAGGTGTGAAGAGCGGCAGCGAGGAGGCTAAGCTGATATCGGCCAATCTTTCGGCAAATATGCTTGGTCTTTCTAATGCAGCCACCCCTCTTGGCATTGCAGCAATGAGGAAACTTGCACAAAAGAGCAAAAACAATGTAGCTACAAACAACATGTGCATGCTGGCTGTGGTCAACTGTGCATCGTTGCAGCTTGTGCCATCCACGCTCATTGCCCTGCGCTCTCAGGCAGGGAGCGCCTCACCTGCCGATATCACAGTCCCCATTTGGATTGCATCGGCTATAACGGTTGTGTTTGCAGTTGCCCTGACCAAAATCGTTGAAGGGAGAGAGAAAATTGGCTGATATCGGAAGCTTTGTGGTTCCTGCCATGATTTTGGGCATCATGATATTTGCCATTTGCCGCAAGGTGGATGTATACAGCGCCTTCACCTCTGGGTTAAAAGATGGCGCACGCTCGGTTTTGGATATATTCCCTGCACTCTTTGCGCTTTTCATTGCCATAGGGGCGCTTCGCGCGTCGGGCCTATTGGAGCTTATTGTGGATCTGGTTTCACCACTTACCAAATTTTTTCATTTTCCGTCAGAGCTTGTGCCGTTTGCACTGCTTCGCCCCGTATCGGGAAGCGGTTCGCTTGCATTTGCATCCGATATTTTTTCAACCTATGGCCCCGATTCATTTGCGGGCAGGGCGGTGTCGGTGATGATGGGTTCAACCGAGACCACTTTTTATACCACCGCAGTCTACTTTGCCGCCACGGGCACAAAGGACATACGCCACACGCTCAAATGCGCTCTCATAGCCGATTGTGTAAGCATGGTTGTGAGTGTGGCAGTGTGCCGATTTTTCTATTAGAGCTTCAGTTTTAAAAGTATCACTCCGCCAATCATTGCTGCAAGGCCAACATATTTGTTCCATGTGAATGCCACTCTTTCTGTGTCCATCCAGCCGAAAGCATCAATTAAAGCCGCACAAAAAAGCTGCGATACAAGAATGGCAGAAATCGCCACCACAGGTGACAGATTTTTTACCGAAAGCATCACGGTGATGGTTATGATAAGACCGAACACTCCGCCCAAAAGATAGAGCTTGTTCACTTCGCCAAAGCCTTTTAAGCTTATGTTTTTGGCAAATATGAGTGCTATGAGCGATAGTAAAAAGGCGCTTCCCTGCACATAGGCATTTGATGCAAAAAGCCCTACCTTGTCAGATAGTCTTGTGTTCATCACACCTTGTATGCTCATGCTTGCTCCTGCAATTATTGCAAAAATATATCCCATATGTTATTAACCTCCCTATTTTTAACCGTTGAAAATTCGTGTAATCTAAAGCTTAAGTTGTAAGATAAATTATTGTTTAGTGATTTATCAAAGGGGAGAAGCTCTCCCCTTTGTAACCCCTCTTTGCCGCTGAGTTTTGAAAGCGATTTTTTGAAAAAACTATAGCACGCAGCGACGCACAAAAATCATTTGTGCCGCTGCTATTGCCGTCTGCAATATATGGAATCGTTCATATGCAGCCGGCAAAGCATTATAGATTTTTTCAAAAAATTTATTCACTTTCAAAACAATGCGGCGGTTTGG
>JAFVSB010000051.1 GCA_017503945.1 Clostridia bacterium | reverse complement strand
CTTACACCTCCTAAAAATCAGATGGAAATTTCGTCATTTTGCATTACTGTATTTACATAGTCAATATTACCGATTTTATAAATTTCGTCATTGATTGCAATGTTGTTTTTTCTTTCTGCTTGCAAAAGCAATTTCTGTGTGATTTCATAGATAAATTCAATAAATGTATCAGTTGAGTTTTTAACTCTCAATACTGCCTTTGCGCCGAAGAATTTATACATCACTGCTTGAATTTGAGATTCTTTAGTTCTGCCACCACGGATAATCACAAGCATGCGGTTGTTATTTTTGATTGCACCTAAAACAAGAAGGATAGCAAATACAAATCCGCTTCCGATACCTGCAACTACAAAGTCACCAACACCGCAGCATATGCCAACGATGATTGTCCAGAATATGTAGACGGTGTCTCTTGAGTCTTTGATGGCAGTTCTGAAACGAACAATGGAAAGGGCGCCGACCATACCAAGAGATAGTGCAACATTGTTGCCGATAACTGTCATAACCATTGAAGTGAGCACAGTAAGCACAACCAATGAAACATTGAACTTTTTGCTGTAAATTGTTCCTCGGTGGGAAATCATGTATGATACAAAAATCAAAAATCCCAAAATTCCGGAAACGATAATGTTTGCAACAATCTGCTCCCAGGTAAGGGTTGACTGGTCTTTGATTAAATTAAAAATCTGACTTTTCATTTTATAAATCTCCTTTGATTAAATTTCTGCATAGCTTTGCTGCCGGGCGAGTGCATATTTGCTTACAGAAAGTTCACTTTTGTTGATGCTGTTTATAAACTGCCTGATGTAATCAAGTAAAAAACCATTGAATTTGACTTCAAGAACAACATTGAACTTATCCAGAACAGGATACATCACGAGGTTTTCAGAAAACAAATCAAAATTGGTTTCTGTCGCAACAATATTATTGTCGAAGGTGATTCTGATTTTGTTTTCCTTGGCTATGTATGCTTTGCGGTTATACTGAACAATGGTTTTGGGGCGATAGCACTTATAATGCATAAGAGCGTAGCACTCTTTGGCAAAATCTTCTTGATAGTTGAGCAAAACTTCATATTTGCCTTTGATTAACTCCTCGGCATCGGCTTTTGTCATTCTGAGCGATCGTTTTTTCTGCGAAGCACCCTGCTTCTGCTTCATTTCAAGCATTGCAAAATCATGCTTTGGATCATAAATTCTCAGGCGGATTTTTCTTCTTGTTTCTACGCCTTCAAGCTTTTCAAAGAAATCATCATCGTAAACTGTGTCAAAATACAATGACCTTATTATGTAGCCGTCTATGCCGTTATGTTCGTCTTGTATCATTAAGCTGTCAAGATAATGCGATTTGGTGCGGAATTCTTCAAGGCTTATTAAAAATTTCTTTTCTTCTCGTGTTACTACATTCATATAGTACCTCCGATATAACAAAAAGCTGCAACAATAGAAAGTCCTGAAAGACTCTTATCATTGCAGCTGGACTGGCATGGCATAAAGCTTTAGCCTCTTTGCTTTGCGTCATCGGCTTTCGCCGATTTTGCTAAATATTCACCTAATGTTGATTTTAACACAATGAACAGCCTTTGTCAAACGAAATTTAATCTTTTGCAAAAACCCAAAGCGTTTCGCCGACTGAGTCTTCTCTGTCATTTAACTTGTAGATGCTGAGTATTACTGTTTCTCCATTGACCTTTTTATATGTGATCTTAGGAAGGTTGCCCTCTAAAAGCTGACGCCTTAATGCATCATAGTTGAGAAAACTCATAATTGCCCTATGAAAATTAGGATCGACTGTTTCCTCGATGTACTTTTTGAAAAGTTCTGAGAAATGTTCTTCGTCTTCATTGTAGCCCAAATAAGCAGGCATTAAAATGCGGTGTGCTTTATCAGTTTCAATGGAAACACGATATATGCCGTTATAATGATCTTTCAAAATCGAAATCATGGCATCAATTTCACGAATACCTGTTTTTACCTGAACATAACCCTTATCTTCTGTTTTTGAAATGCTTTGTTGTTCTTTATTTTGATAATACTGAGCTTTTGCCTCATACATGCGGATTTCGGCTTCTTTTACCATTTCCTCAGTATTGGAGTTTTGAGTTCTGTATGACATACCGATAGCCACATGATAATCCTTCGGGTTTAATTGACTAATCAGCGCCTCTATATTTTTCTTTACAACTTCCTGATCAGTATTCTCTACAAACACCAAAAATTCATCGCCGCCCATGCGGTAAATGTGATGAGAAAAGAACACTTCTTTTAAGGTGTTTGCAATATATATAAGCATTTCATCGCCAGCGGCATGGCCATATTTATTGTTGCGAAGATGAAGCTCATTGACATCAATGTAAATGCAGGAAAATTTTTCGGGCTTCATTTCGTCAAAGATCAAAAGGTCTTTTTTGTATGTAACCCTGTTGGCCACTCCTGTTAAAGAATCTGTGGTTGCAGCAATTTCCGTTTTGCTCAAATGCTTTTTGTTGTAGATTGCAATGGAAAAACAAACTGCAATATCCTCTAACAGCATTCTTGCGGACTTGCTTTTTTGTGGATTTATACAGCCTAAAACTGTTATGCGATTATCATTTTTTGTTACCGCAGCAAAAGATATTTCTTTGATATTATGTTCTTTAAGGAAATCATAAAACTTATGGTTGGTTTTTATTAAGTGTTCGTTTGGCCTTATGCACATAACCCCAACGGTTGCTCTGTTTACTTTGTGAAGCTCGGCTGCATAATGCAATATTTCAGATATAAAATATTTCCTTTCATCACCGCATAAAATAATATCTTCAAAGTGTGGCATAGAGTAATTGTAGTCTTCACCATCGGTATCAAAAAATACCGCTGATCTTGAATTTGCAAAAAGGCAGACCCGTTTGAGAGCTTTTGAAATGTTATTGTGTTGCTGATTTATTTCCAAAAGAAGCCTTCTTGTGTTGGAAGCACACACCATGGCATGACTTTGGCGTTTTTCATTTGCCATAAGAATCAGTGTATACAAAATCATAATGCTAATCATAGCAAAAAATGCTGCAAACAAAATTCGTGATATGGTGTGCGTTTTGGCAAATACCTGAGATTCATATCTTGCAAGGGTTATCATCCATCCGAGCTCTTCGAGGGTGGAGTAGTGCACATACAAGTCTTCACCAGTATATGCCGATACAAACGATGTGTAGCCTTTGTCACTTGACATCATTTTTTCGTAGGAGTAACCTTTGTTATATTCGCGGGCTTTCAAAAATGATATATTGCCGAGCTTATCGTGGATGGTATCTATGATAAGATTTCCGCTTTCTTTGTCATAAACAAAAAGTTGGGCATCCAGTTCTTTTGCCATTTTATTATATCTTTGACCTATAACATCAAGCTTGATAACACCATATAAAATTCCCACAACATCATTGCCAATTTTTATCGGAACTGCACTTCTTATAATTTCATAATTATCTCTTGTGATGTCTTTAACTCTTGCGCTTATATATTCGCCCCTTGCCTTTTCTTCTTCAAAGGAGATTCGCCCATCTAAATTTACAGAACCTACTTTTGTTACAAAGGTGTTGTCGGGAGTTAATATGCCTATGTTTTCAATCAGACCAATGGGCTTGAATGATTCAAACATGAGATTGTAGCTTTCGCCATCTGAATATAGCTTGGCGGCAAAGTTTGCCATGGTGGCAAGATTCTCACGGTCAGACAAAAGCTGAAGCTGCATATCATCCTTAATCTGCTTTGTCTGCACATGGAGACTTTCATAGGCTTCATTTTCTGCACTTGCATAAAAATAACTAACCACTGTCAGGAATATCACACACAATAAAATTCCGGCAATGATTGTTTGTATAATATTGGTTGATTTGCGTTTGTTTCTCTCGTATGTTATTGGCATATATCTGCAATCTTCTTTCATGTTATAAATTTAACTATCTATAAAATTATAGCACAGTTTTATGTGAAATTCAAGCATTATAACAATTTAATGGGAATAATATACCATCATTTAATTAATCAACAAGAATAAGCGCTATAAACACAAGCATTTCATCGCCGGTATTTTTAATAGAGTGGCCTTGGCCTGACGGAGTGAATGTTACCATGCCCGCACTGACATCAACCTTGGTGCCGTT
>JAFVSB010000050.1 GCA_017503945.1 Clostridia bacterium | reverse complement strand
GGCAAGCTCAAAGCGGGAGCTGCTTTTGTGGTCACAAAGTCGGTGCAAAATTTTGCAGGAGTCGGCATAAATATCACTCACACTGCCGTCTATGTGAGAGTATTCATCGTTTTCACAAGGCGGTTCAACATATGCAATGGTGTCTTTTTTGGGCACGAAGATGTGCCAGAAAAGCTTCGGCCCCGACTCCACAAAGGCCTGCAGATGACCCTTGCCCCAACGGATACGCTGGCGCATGGCAATGCGCAGCGAGGTGGGCTGCTCATCATAGAATTCGGCAAGGTCGCAATATGATATGCGATAGCCGTTTACCACCGCATCGGCAGAAAAGGCGCGGTCTTCTGTGAACGACACATAGTGCCAGCCGTCTTTTATAATCTCACTTGCAAACATAAAGCCTGTGCCCTGAATACGGGTGGCAAGACCAAGCACACTGCGTGCACGGTGCTCATTTCTCACTGTGCGCAGCCAGTGAATACCATAGCTTGCGGCAATCCAGTTGTCGGCAAAATTTTTGGTGTTGCGATATGATGTAACTATTTTCTCACCTGAGTCGAATGCTTCGTTCATGCGGGTGAGGTAGTCTTTTTTGAGAAGATTGTCGGCATCAAAGATGAAATATGCCTCAAAGCTTTCGATGCCATAATCACGGGAGATGTTATCAACTAAAAATTCAAGTGCATAGCCCTTGGTGCGATGGTCAGAGTCGAAGCGTTCATAGCACACTGCCCCATGCTCGCGGGCAATTTGGGCGGTGTTGTCGGTGCAATTGTCTGCCACCACAAACACCGTGACAAGCTCTGAAGGGTAGTCCTGAGAGTTGATGCTGTCTATAAGGTTGCCTATTACTGCCTCTTCATTTCGGGCTGCAATCATGATGGCATATTTATGATTGTGCTTTGCTTTCGGGAATTTGCGTGTGGCAAAAAAGCTCAGCTTTTTGTATATATTCCAGAATTTATAGCAAAACACAAAACCCACGATTACACCAAAAACAGAAATAAACTCTTTGAACTGCATCAAAAATTCATAAATACTCATAAGCCTTTCAGCTCCTTTAGTGAATAATATCATCAATGCCGATGTCTTGAGTGTGTGGAATCGGTTTCCACTCTACCTTCATAAACAAAGCTGATAATACTGCAATCTTGCCTATTATATCAAACATGGGCCACATAATGCAATAGTAAAATTTTTTAAAAAAGCCTATGTGTGCTATTCGCTTTCGCTCTACAAAGAAAACATAAATGCCAAGCACCATGCTCACTGCCCAGCGCGTTGCAAAGGTGACAAGTGCGGCAGATGCAACGCTGAAAGCATCAGTTGCAAAGCTGCCTGCCAAAAACACGAGAAGAATCTGACACAAAAGAGAGCAAATAGCAGTTGTGATGGAAATCAGATTGTTGGGAAATGTGATGATGAACATGTCATACGACATGAACCTTAGCTTGAGATTTTTGAAAAAATGCGACGAGATAAATGCTCGCACTGATTTACGACTCTTGAGAAAAGAAAAAGTGCGATTGATGACATTTTTGACCAATTTCAAAATATATGCTGATGCAAACAAAAAAGCACACGGCAAAAGCAAAAGAAGTGACGCTCCGCCTCTATGTACGCACCAAAGCAGGCACTTTTGTGCATCGGCATATATATCATCGACTGTGCTGTCGCACACATTAAAAGAATTTGGCTCAGGTTCAGGATAGCATACAGTGCACTTGGAAGGTGCAAACACATGAGCCAGAAGCTTTGGTCCCGACTCGGCAAATGCCTGGAGATGCCCCTTGCCCCAACGGATGCGCTGGCGAAGCGCAATGCGCAGCGAGGTGGGCTGCTCGTCATAGAACTCGGCACGGTCACAATATGATATGCGATAGCCGCCTGCCACCGCATCGGCGGCAAAGGCCCTGTCTTCAGTAAAGGACACATAGTGCCAGCCATCTTTTATAATCTCGCTTGCAAACATAAAGCCTGTGCCCTGAATACGGGTGGCAAGACCGAGCAAAGCTCTGCCGCGGTGTTCATAGCGAATAGTGCGAAGCCAGTGAATACCATAGCTTGCGGCAATCCATCCTGAGTCAAAATTTTTGGTGTTGCGATATGATGTGACTATCTTTTCGCCTGAGTCGAATGCTTCGTTCATGCGGGTGAGATAATCTTTTTTGAGAAGATTGTCGGCATCAAAGATGAAATATGCCTCAAAGCTTTCGATGCCATAATCACGGGATATGTTATCAACCAAAAATTCAAGTGCATAGCCCTTGGTGCGATGGCCAGAGTCGAAGCGTTCATAGCACACTGCCCCATGCTCGCGGGCAATTTGGGCGGTGCTGTCGGTGCAATTGTCTGCCACCACAAACACCGTGACAAGCTCTGCAGGGTAGTCCTGAGAGTTGATGCTGTCTATAAGGTTGCCTATTACTGCCTCTTCATTTCGGGCTGCAATCATGATGGCATATTTATGATTGTGCTTTGCTTTCGGGAATTTCTTGGTGGCAAAAAAGCCAATTACAGAGTATATGGGCACAAAAAAATAGAGACACAAAGAAACAGTGGCAACCACCGGAAAAAAATCCTTTAAAAAACCTATTATGTCATATAAATTCATGTTGAAAACTGCTCCTTTGCAGCAATCATTGCACGGGACTGTGCACAAAAGATATATCAAAGATGCGGTTGCACATTTCAAATGCAGCACCTTGGATAGTCTGGTTGAAGCTGATATCGATGCAGCGAATGTCAACATCTTGCCATAGCTCCATGTAGGCCCTTTTTTTCATATGGCTCACCGCTTCATCAATAACAGGCAGGCAATGAGCAAACTGCCCTTTGTTGATAGCTATGACCGATGGATGAAAAAGAGAAACAAGGTTGGCAAGACCAATGCCAAGACAGCTGCCACATTCACGCACAGCAAAAACAGCCGCTTCGTCACCTGAGTTGTAAAGTGACATCAACTCGCTCACAGATGATGTTTCAACCCCACGCCTATGACTACAAAGAGACAAAAGCCTCTGACTTGAGCACATAGCCTCGAGGCAGCCACGATTGCCGCAAAAGCACTTGGCGCCGTCTTTATCAACAGTGGTGTGACCTATTTCTCCAAGCACATTGGTGCTCACGCTTCCGCCTACAAGCTGCACTGCGCCGATGCCGTTGTCAAGGTCCACAAACAAAAGATTGCCGCAGCTCTCCCCACCAGATGCACTACAATAGCCAACTGCTCTGAGCCGGGAGATGTTTTCTACAAAAACAGGCAGACCTGTGTCATTTTCAAAAATCTTTTTGATGTCCATTGCCTGCCATTTCATGCTCGATGATAATACAAAACGCATGCCGTCAAGCACAAGACCCGAAAAGTTGATGCCTATTGCAAGGGTTTGGGTGTTGCCATGGATTTTTAAAAGAGATGAGACCATTGAGCGCACTCTATTTATAACATCATCAGATGAAAGAGAGGCGATATTACTGGAAAGATGCTCTGAAACTCTGCCTTCAAGGTCAGTGTAGTACACATCGGCAACCTCGCCCGAAAGTGAAGCAATGACAAAACCATATGCCTCACTGCAAAACCGAAGCAGGGTGCTCTTGCGCCCTACCCTTTCAACTGCCTCCACACCAATATCTTCAACAAGACCTATATCCAGAAGATATGCAGTTATATTGGTGATTGATGCCAGTGACAGCCCTGTGTGTTCAG
>JAFVSB010000049.1 GCA_017503945.1 Clostridia bacterium | reverse complement strand
TTTGCACTTTTGAGTGCAGTGCTTTGTTTTGCAACCAGGCTTATTGACGCTGCGGGCAGATTAATTTGTGCCATCAAGCGCACCCCCTTTATAAAGGCCATAAAGAAAAGCAAAATCTTCCAAAATCTCAAAATGAGATACATGTCCTATGATATGCTTCTTATCACCTTCCCCAACAATGTGGTATCGCTTTTCCGTCGTTGGCTCAATGTGTTTGCCAATGTGGGGCTTTACTTTGTGGGTGTGAGTTGGTTTTCAAATTTTATGTCGCCATTTTGGGCATATTTCACCATGTCGCTCGGGCCGCGCTACCTTAAGCAGATTTGGCAAGGGGCATATGTCTTTTTTATAGAAAGAAAGCGTATAATATCAATACCGCTTGTAAAAAAGATATTTTATTGCATAATGTGGCCCATATTTGACATCATAGGTTCTGTATCAGTGCTTATAGCTTTGTTTTCGCATGTTGAATGGAAACCCATTCCTCACAATTCCAACATAGATATCGACAGGCTCTCCAAAGAGCTTGCAGGCAAAAATTAAAGGTGAGTTATATCAAATCATAAACAATATCCTGCTTCGGCTATTTTACCAAGAAAATTTTTGTAATCACACTCATGCTCGTCAAAATCAATCAAATTTGAAAAAGGTATTGACAAAATCAGGATAAATATATATAATAGTTTTGTTATGTCGAGGTGTAATATGGTTTTAGATATTTCTAAATTAATCAACAACGAAGGCTCGTCAATTCAAATAAGGCGTGACGCTTCTTTTGATAGAGTCGAGTTCAACGGTCAGAATATCAGCTTCACATCTCCCATGCATCTTGAGGGCGACATCAAAAACATTGATGGTATGCTCTATATGGTGCTCAGTTGCAATGCAGGCTATGTTTCTCAATGCTCGCGTTGCCTTGCTCCGGTGGAGTCGAAGCTTGATTTCACTATAAAAGAGGTTTTTTCTAAAACCGAATTGGAAAACGAAAATGATGATGTCATCATTTTGAACTCCAATGAAATCGATTTAAAGGAAATCGCCGAGCAGGCTTTTTGCTGTGCTCTGCCGATTACCGACCTGTGCAGTGAAGATTGCAAGGGCCTTTGTCCTGTTTGCGGTTGTAATCTCAACTTTGAGGAGTGCAACTGTGAAATAGATGATATCGACCCCCGACTTGCTGCTCTCAAAGATTTTTTAAAATGATGACTAATAAAGTTTTGGAGGTGTAACAAAATGGCAGTACCCAAGAGAAAAGTTTCAAAAGCAAGAAGAGATAAAAGAAGAGCAAACTGGAAGCTCTCTTTACCCGGTATGGTAAAATGCCCCAAATGCGGCGAATTCAAATTACCCCACAGAGTATGCAAAAGCTGTGGCAGCTATGACGGTAAAGACGTTTTAAAGGCTGAATAATTTTAAACATTAAATAACCTGCCTTTTGCAAAAGGGCAGGTTATTTTTCAATACAAGGATGATGTATATGAAAGATTACAAATACCTTTTTTGGGACCTTGACGGCACCATTGTAAACACTTTTGAGGGCATCACCCGAAGCTTTGCCTATGCTTTGGATAGCTATGGTATTCATGTTGATGATATGAACGACATTCGCCCCGTAATTGGTCCTCCGCTATTAGATAGCTTCATGGCGCTATATGATTTTTCGGAAGATGATGCCGCCATAGCTGTAGAAAAATACCGCGAGCGCTACAACCGCACCTATTTGGATGAAAGCTCTCTCTATGACGGCATAAAGGAAACCATCCAAAGGCTATCAGCTCTTGGCTTTCGCCATGTGCTTGCCACTGCCAAGCCACAGCACTTTGCCGATGGACTTCTCAGCCATTATGGCCTTGCCGATAGTTTTCACTATATAGCGGGTGCCTCGCTCGACAAAAGCCGCAATTCCAAAACCAAGGTACTTGCCCATATCATAGACACCCTCGGCATCACCGATATGTCAGAGGTGGTAATGATAGGCGACCGCGAATTTGACCTAAAGGGCGCCCATAGCTTTGGCATTGATGCAATTGGCGTGCTCTATGGTTTTGGCTCATACGAGGAGCTTTCTTCTTCGCCGCATATATATCTTGCAAAAGATACAAAAGACTTGTATAATTATATAAGGTGGTGAAGCAATGAAGCACAAAGCAGTTGTAAAATCGGTCATGCCCGATTCCATAGCATTTGATGCAGGCATAGAGCCTGGCGATGTCATTGAAAAGATAAGCGGCAAAGAATTTCGCGATATTCTTGACTTTAAATTCTTGACAAGTGATGAATACTACACGGTGGAAGTGACCAAAGCTGATGGATCTGCCGAGGAGATAGAAATCTACAACGATTGCTATGAAACTTTTGGTGCAGAGTTTGAAAATCCCCTGATCGACAAGCCCATGCTTTGCAAAAACAAATGCATTTTCTGCTTTATGGACCAGCTTCCGCCAAATGTGCGCTCCACTATGCTTTTCAAAGATGATGATGTGCGCCTTTCGTTTTTGCAGGGCAACTATGTCACCCTCACCAATCTTTCAGAGGCCGACATTGAGCGCATCTGCTCGCTTCGCATTTCGCCTATAAATGTGTCGGTGCATGTGACCGACCCTGAGCGCAGAGTGATGATGCTTGCCAATCCCAATGCAGCCAATGTTATGAGCATCATGCGTCGTTTTGCCGATGCAGGCATTGTGATGAATGGCCAGATTGTTCTTTGCCCCGATATCAATGACGGCGAATATCTCATGCGCACCATCTCAGACCTTGGCTCGCTCTATCCTGCCATGCGCAGTGTGTCGATAGTGCCGGTGGGTCTTTCCAAATACCGCAAATCACTCTATGAGCTAAAGGGCTTCACTCCCGATACTGCTGCCAAGGTCATTGCCGATGTCACTCCCCTGCAGGAGCAAATGAGGCGTACTCTCGGCACTTCGCTTGTATACCTTGCCGATGAATTCTACATTCAGGCAGGTGTATCCATTCCGCCCTATGAACACTATGAGGAATTCCCTCAGATAGAAAACGGTGTGGGTCTTGTGGCAGCCATGCGCGACGAGATAGACACTGAGCTTTTGTATATCTCAGACTATGCCCATCTCTCACCCTCGCCCAAGACGATTGCCACATCGGTGATTGCCCATGATTTCATCTGTGAATGTGTGGAGAGGATTAAGGCTCTGCGCCCCGATGCCGATGTTAATGTGCAAACGATAACCAATGGCTTTTTTGGCGAGTGCATCACCGTCACGGGTCTTCTTTGCGGCTCAGATATAATAGAGCAGCTAAAGGGCAAAATAAATACAAAATATCTCATGCTTTCAGAAAGCATGTTCAAAGCCGACTGTGACATATTCCTTGATGACACCACACTCGATGATGTAGAAAAAGCTCTCGGAGTCAAAGTCATCAAAACTCCCAACACAGGTGCAGGCTTTATAAAAGCAATTCTTTCGTAGAAAGGAATGATACCATGAAAAAACCAACCTTCGCCATTGTTGGCAGACCAAATGTCGGCAAAAGCACCCTTTTTAATAAACTCATCGGCGAGCGCATATCCATTGTGGAAGACACACCGGGTGTCACTCGCGACAGAATTTATGCTGAGGGCGAATGGCTCAACAAAAAATTTATTCTCATAGATACAGGCGGCATTGAGCCTCAAAATGATGATATCATTCTTGAACAGATGCGCCGTCAGGCAGAGATAGCCATGGAAATGTCTGACGCGGTGATTTTCATGGTAGATGTCAAATCAGGCATGACCTCTGCCGATAAAGACATTGCCGCAATGCTCAAACGCTCAGGCAAGCCCATTGTGCTCGTGTGCAATAAGGTGGATAACATCGGCGATGTGCCCATGGGATTTTATGAATTCTATAACCTTGGTCTTGAAGACCCCATTGCCATTTCATCTACCCACGGCCTCGGCACAGGTGACCTTCTGGACAAGCTGTTCAGCTATGTTGATTTTGAAAATGTGGAAGATGAAGATGACGATGCCATCAAGGTTGCAGTCATCGGCAAACCAAATGTGGGCAAGTCATCGCTCATCAACAAAATCCTTGGTGAAAACCGTGTGATTGTGAGTAACATCGCAGGCACCACCCGTGATGCCATCGACACACCCTATGAGCGCGACGGTCAGAAGTATATCTTCATCGACACAGCAGGCATGCGCAAAAAAGGCAAAATCGACGAAGCCATCGAGCGCTACAGTGTGGTTCGTTCGCTTGCTGCAATTGATCGCTGTGATGTGGTGCTCATGCTCATCGATGCTCAGGAGGGCGTGACCGAGCAAGACACCAAGATTGCAGGCTATGCCCACAATCAGGGCAAGGCAAGCATAGTGGTGGTCAACAAATGGGATTTGGTAGAAAAAGAAACCAACACCATGGAAAACTATCGCAAAGAGGTGCAAAACGGTCTTGCCTACATGATGTATGCTCCTGTTGCATTTGTTTCGGCGCTCACAGGCAGCCGTCTTCCCAAGATTTTTGACCTCATCAAATATGTCAACGAGCAGCACGCCATGCGCATATCCACAGGTGTGCTCAATGACATTCTCAACGAAGCCATCACCAAGGTTCAGCCCCCGTCAGACAAGGGCAAGCGTCTCAAGGTTATGTATATTACCCAAGCCTCTACCAAGCCGCCCACCTTCGTTCTCTTTGTAAATGACAAAGAGCTTTGTCATTTCTCATATGTCCGCTATATCGAAAACCAAATCAGAGAAACATTTGGTCTTGAGGGCACGCCGATTAAATTTATAATCCGCGAAAGAGGAAAGGAATGATTGTATAATGCTTGCAATAATCATATCTGCAATAGTTGCATATCTGCTTGGCAGTATCAACACTTCCATCATTGTGTCAAAGCTTTTTGCCAAATCAGACATTCGCAGCCATGGCAGCGGCAATGCAGGTGCCACCAACACCTTGCGCGTGCTTGGCAAAAAAGCCGCCGCACTTGTGGTGATAGGTGACGGGCTAAAAGGTGTGCTTGCAATCCTTGCTGCTCGCTATGTTGCCCATGCGCTCTCAGAGGGTAGTGCTGCTGAATATATTGCTGCGGTGTTCGTGGTGCTTGGCCATGTTTTCCCTGTTTTCTTTGGATTTCGCGGCGGCAAAGGCATCATGACATCAATTGCAGTTGTGTTCACACTCAGCCCGTCAATAGGTGCAATTTTGGTTGTCATATTTGTGGTGCTTGTGTTTTTGTTTAACTATATATCGCTTGCTTCGGTCATCAGTGCACTGTGTTTTCCCATTTTGGTGCTCATCATGGAAAGCGGCGACATACTATACATGGTGTGTGCGCTCATCATTGCTATCATAGCAGTGGTAAAGCATCATACCAACATTGCAAGACTAATCAAAGGCACAGAGAACAAGTTCATAAAAAGCAGAAAATAAAAAAGGGACAGTAAAAAAATCGCATGATTTTTTTACTGTCCCTTTTTGAGGGATTGAAAAAACAGTTCAGAATGGACAAACCGAGCCGCAAGCGAGATGTATTCTCGCTTGTGGTGACAACCCGAAGGTGTACAAAGGTACATCGAGGGTGAGGTTTGTCAATAGTAAAAGGCACGAATAAAAGAAAAATATCGTTTGAAAAAACGATATTTTTCCACATAATTTGTAGGTTTAAATGGTAATTAACACTGTAATTAGCTTTAATTACTGCCTTTTGTGGTCTGGACTTTTTTTACAGTCCCTTTTTGTTAGTGCATCAATTCTTTGTCATACACTGCTCTCTCGCCGCCAATGAATTTGGGGCGTGTGCGGGCTGCCGTAACGGGAGCTTCGCCAATTGACTTCACGCTCAGTCTCACAGGCACAGCCACCTTTTTGAGATGCATGCCAATGAGAGTTGCGCCAATGTCAATGCCTGCATCTGCTTTTATTTCTTCCACTGCAATTGGATCTTTAAAATGAGCATAAGCCTGGGTGGCAAACGAACCTCCTGCCTTTGGCTGTGGCACCACATTCACCCTTTCTGCAAAGGGCACAGCCTCGCGCTCTACGATGATGGCGCGGTTAAGATGCTCGCAGCACTGTGCCGCAAGGTAGATTCCGTTTTTGGTAAACACTTCATATATGCTTTCAAAAAGCACCTTGGCAGTGTCGGGACTTGAATTGGTGCCGAGCTTTGAGCCGAGCACTTCACTGGTGGAGCAGCCTATCACTGCTATGTCACCTGCCTTAAGATGGGCAAGCTCTATAAGCTCTTCGGCAGCTTTTCGCGATTGCATTGCTATATCACACATAAAATAATACCTCCGTTCATATTACTATCATATCACAAAATCAATGACATTTCAACACAATCTTTGTTGACGAAGTCACGAAAAAATGCTACAATAAATAAAAATCATTCAGGAGAAAAACACAATGAAACTGTTTATTGCATCCGATATCCACGGCTCCATGCATTATTGCGCCCAAATGCTCGAAGCCTTTGAAAAAGAAAAAGCCGACCGGTTGGTGCTTTTGGGTGATATTCTCTATCATGGTCCGCGCAATGATTTGCCCATGGGCTATGAGCCAAAGGCGGTTATAGATGCGCTCAATGCATACTCAGACAAAATAATATGCGTGCGCGGCAACTGTGACACCGAGGTAGACCAGATGGTGCTCTCGTTTCCCGTGCTTGCCAAAACCGCCGTTATATTCGATGGTAAGCGTGTTTTGTATCTTAACCATGGTCACGATAGGGAGCTTTTAGAAAATTCGCTTCCTGAGGGTTCGGTGCTTCTTTGCGGCCACACCCATGTGCCCGCTGCTTTAGTGCAAAACGGTCATTGGTACATCAACCCCGGCTCGGTTTCCATACCTAAAGAAAACTCCGCCCACAGCTATATGATATACGAAGACGGTGTTTTCACGTGGAAAAGTCTCGACGGCGAAATATATAAGCAGTTGCGTTAGTATCCGAACTCGCCCAAAACAAGAAAAATAGCACCTTTTCTTCGTTGTCGGTCTTGAAATACGCTGGTATTCCTTCGACCTTCCGCCTTGAAAAGTCACAATTTTTCTTTGTTTTAGGTTCAGAGAATTTTCGGTGCTGTGTTTTTGCGGCAATGCAAGGCAAAAACGGAGCTAATGCTGACGCATTTGCGAGTATTTTAACGATGCAGTGGCGTAAAAACACGCACCCAAAACGGGTTCGGATATTAACGCAACTGCTTAACTCAATGAAAATATAATAAAAAAAGACATTTCCTGATCGGGAATGTCTTTCGGCTAAGCTGGTGATCGGACTTGAACCGACGATCTATTGATTACGAATCAATTGCTCTACCGACTGAGCCACACCAGCAAGTGTTTTAATTATAGCTTAAAAACACTTCTTAGTCAAGCATCTGCATGATTTTTCTTGAAAATGCTTCGAAAATGTGATATAATAAACGCACAGTTTAGATGCCATCCGATTTCCCCAGTGTTTAAGCGAGTTTAAGGGGTTCCTTTAAAAATAGAAGTAAAAAGAAAATAGTACATGCCAAAAACCATCTTCACAAAAATTAAAAGGAGGATTTATAAGTGAATTACAAGTTAGATAATGTACAGTTGCACGATCCAGAACTATACGATCTCATTCGAAGGGAAGAGCATCGGCAGGAAACCACATTAGAAATGATTGCGTCCGAGAGCATACAATCCCCCCAGCTTCTTGAAATTAACGCGTGTGCATTTAACAATAAGACGGTCGTAGGTGCCTTGGGCGGCCAGAATATTGCTGGATCAGAGGTGGCCGATCAGCTTATCAGATTAACTGCAGAACGTGCATGCAAGCTTTACGGTGCTGAGCATGCGAATGTTCAGGTCTATTCCGGATCAACCGCAAATTATGCTGTTTATGCTGCATGTTTGGAAATTGGTGATCAGGTGCTGGCAATGCGTACTGATCACGGTGGCCAT
>JAFVSB010000048.1 GCA_017503945.1 Clostridia bacterium | reverse complement strand
TTTCCTATGCTGTATGCGCTTGCAGCAACGGCGCAAATAGCTTTTGCGCGTCGTTGCGTGCGCATGGCTTTTGAAAAATTCCCGAATTATTAAATTTAGCGGCTAAAGGGGGTATCAAAGGGGGAAAATATCCCCCTTTGATAAATCACTAAACAATAATTTATAAATAGTTTGGTTTATTCTTTTTTGGCTAAGCAGTTGCTTATAAACTCTCTGAGCTTTTGCTCAAGCGACGGCAAATCTTCATTGTTGTAAAGGCACAGGTCACTTTTGGCGATGTAAAAATCATCATCGGGCTGGCTTTGTATGCGCGCAAGTGCAAGAGCCTTATCAAGGCCGTCGCGCTCACATATGCGCTCAAGGCGAAGCTCCTTTGAGGCTAAGATGCTTACCACATAGTCACACTTTTTGTCAAGACCTGATTCAAAAAGCAGCGGTGCATCAAAGAGCAGATTTTTGCCCTTGTACACTTTAATGAGTCTGTCGGTTTCTTTTAGTATATATTTATGAGTTATTTTATTTAAAATTGACAGTAATTTTTCGTCGGAAAACACAATAGCGCCCAAAGCCTGCCTGTTGAGCGAGCCATCGGGCAGGAGGATTTCATTTCCAAAATATGTTTTGATTTCTTCAAGGCAATCGCTCCCGGGAGCGCACACCTCGCGTGAGATTTTATCAAAATCAAGCACCACAAAGCCTGCCTTGGTAAAAACGCGGGCGCCGCAGCTTTTGCCGCAGCCGCTTCCGCCTGTGAGACCTATAATCATTGTATCTCTCCTTAGTGTGCATCATACCATGTTTTGCCTGTGCCGGTTTCGGCTAAAAGATTGGTAGATAGCTTGGCGGCATTCATCATGCAGCTTTCAAGCAGCTCTTTAACCTTGGCTGCTTCGTCGATGGCTGTTTCAATGATGAGTTCATCATGCACCTGCAAAATGAGCCTTGATTTGAGCTTTTGCTTTTTGAGCTCACGGTGCACACTAACCATGGCAATCTTGATGATGTCGGCAGCTGTGCCCTGAATGGGGGTGTTCATTGCCACTCTTTCGCCAAAAGCTCTGGTCATAAAGTTAGACGATGCAATTTCGCTGATATATCTTCTTCTGCCAAACATGGTGGTTACATAGCCGTTTGCTCTGGCAGAGCTTACTGTGTCGTCAAGATATTTTTTGACGCTTGCATATTTTTCAAAGTAGCTTTCAATGTATGCCTTGGCTTCTTTCACCGATATGTGCAAATCCTGCGAGAGTGAGTATTCGCCCATGCCATACACTATGCCAAAGTTGACCGCCTTTGCGCGTGAGCGAAGTAGCGGTGTGACCTCATCTTTTGCCACGCCAAACACTCTTGAGGCAGTTGATGCATGAATATCCTCGCCGCTTCGGAATGCTTCAATCATGGCTTCATCGCCCGACATATGCGCAAGTATGCGAAGCTCTATCTGTGAATAGTCGGCGTCGGTGAGAATGTAGTCATCAGAGCCTGGCACAAACATTTTGCGGATTTCTCTGCCTTCTTCGCGCCTCATGGGTATGTTTTGAAGGTTTGGTTCGGTGGAGCTTATTCGACCCGTGGTGGTTACAGTCTGGTTGAAGCTTGAGTGTATGCGACCTGTGGTGGGGTTTATCACAGCAAGCAGACCGTCGCCATAGGTGGATTTTAGCTTGGCGGCACGGCGGTATTCAATGATTTTGCCAATGATGTCGTGGCTGCCCTCGAGTTTTTCGAGCACTGCGGCATCGGTGGAATAGCCTGTTTTGGTCTTTTTGATGACCTTGAGGCCAAGTTTTTCAAAAAGGATGACACCAAGTTGTTTGGTGGAATTGATATTGAAGCTTTCACCTGCAAGGGCATAGATTTCCTCTTCAAGCACTGCTATCTTCTTAGTAAGTGAGTCAGTAAAATCTCTGAGAGCATCGGCGTCAATTTTGAAGCCGTATATTTCCATGTCGGCAAGCACGCACACAAGCGGCAGCTCTATGTCATACAAAAGTTTTTCCTGCCCGTCGGCTTTGATTTTTTCTTCTTCAAAGGGTTTGAGCTTTTCAATGGCGCAAAGCTCGCCCGATACATATGACATAAGTGATTTATCATCGAGAGTAAGAAGCGTTTTGGCATCTTTGCCGCTTCCAAACACTTCTTTTTCACTTGCCAGCGGTATCGACAAAAGATCCATTGCCACACTGGAAGTGGAGTAGCTGCTTTTTGCAGGGTTGATGATATAGGCGGCTATGCCTGTGTCAAAGTAGGCATCATCAAAGGTCAGACCATGACTATGCAGAGCTATGATGCTGCTTTTTATGTCATCAGATATTTTAACAATGCCACTGTTTTCAAACACGGGCCGTATGGCATCGGCGATTGCCGCGCTGTCATCAGGGGTGGCTGCAGGGCAAAAGTATATGCTGTTGCCATCTTTGAAAGCAAAGCCGTCGATGCTTTTGGCACCATAAAGCTTATAAACAAGCTCTGATTTTATATCTGACATCAGACTTTTGAGTTTGACAGCATCTACCATCTCAAACTGCACATCTTCGTTTTGCGCATCTTTAGGCACAGGTGCAATGCTTTTGAGAAAGGCATTAAATTCAAGATTTATAAAAAGCTCGGTGAGCCTTTCGGTGTTATATTCTTTGCGCTCATAGTCATTAAGGCTTGATTCAATTGGCACATAGCGGTCGATGGTGCAGAGCTTTTTGCTAAGTGCGGCCATGTCTTTGCCGTCTTCAAGCTTTTTTCGTGCGGCGGGTTTTATGATTTCGTCATCGAGGTTATCATAGAGCTTTTCAATTGATTTGAATTTTTGTATATAGCCAAAGGCGGTCTTTTCACCAATACCCTTTACACCGGGCACATTGTCAGAGCTGTCGCCCATAAGAGCCTTCACATCAACAAATTCGCTTGGTGTGACTCCATATTCCTCATACACTGCGTTGGCATCATACACCGTGGTAGTGGTAGCGCCCATGCGCGTGATGGTGAGAAGCACATCGGTGTTGCCCGATGCAAGCTGCAAATCGTCGCGGTCACCTGTGAGAATGTGGCAGGCTATTTTCTCTTCATCACACATTCGGCTCACTGTGCCAATGATGTCATCAGCCTCATAGCCCTCTTTTTCGAGTATGGCAATGTTCATTGCGCCGAGCACTTCTTTCATCACGGGCATCTGCATGCGAAGTTCGTCGGGCATGCCTTTGCGCTGAGCCTTGTAGCTGGAATACATTTTGTGGCGGAAGGTGGGCGCCTTGAGGTCAAATGCCACGCATATATAGTCGGGGCTTAGCTCATCAATATGCTTAAACATTATTTTGAGAAATCCGTATATTGCATTAGTAAAAAGACCGTGCTTGTTGGTCAGCAGGCGAATGCCGTAGAAAGCACGGTTGATGATGCTGTTTCCGTCTATTATAAGTAGATTTTTCATTTTATGACCTTCTCTCGTCAAACATAGAACCATTATAACATAAAACGAAAAATATTTCTACTGTTTTAGAGGATAAATATGCGAAATTTTTTCGCATATACCGACAAACGGTTCAATGCAGCTCTCGGCGCCACTTTTGCCGTCTTCGCAAAACACTGCCAGTGCATAGCGAGGATTTTCGTATGGGAAAAATCCGCAAAACCAGCCGTGCACCTTGAGAGTGCCGTCGTCGGAGCGCCAGCCTGTTTCGGCAGATCCTGTCTTGCCTGCAATGGGCACGCTTGATAGCGCGGCAAGCTTTGCGGTGCCGTCGGTCACTGAAAGGCGCATCATCGATGCTATGGCTTGCGCGGTAGTAGGGCTCATGGCTTTGATGCTGTCATCTTTCCTTATAGAATATAGTGTGTTTCCAAGAGAGTCGGTCACTGAGTCGGCAATATTCACACTTTTGCGCACACCGCCATTGGCAACTGTTGCCGCCATGAGGGCGCATTGCAGGGGAGTGATTAGTATGTCGCCCTGTCCGATGCCAAGGTTTATGATTTCAAGGGTGGGGAAGATGGCCTTGCGCGGTATGAGCCCTGATGACTCTTCGCTATCCCAGCCAAGCACCTTATGACCAAGACCGAGCTTCAAGGCGGTGTCGGTGAGCTTTTTGCCGCCTACAAAAAGAGCCGTCTCATAAAATGCACAGTTGCACGAGTTGGCAAAGGAATGCGAAAAATCCTCCACTCCGTGCCCGTCGGCTTTGTGGCACAAAAAGGTGTGCGTGTCGGCAGTGAAGCTGCCCTTGCAATCAAACAGCCTTTGGGCATAGGCGCTATTACCCTCAAGTGCAGCAGCGGCGGTCACAATCTTGAACACGCTGCCTGCATTGTAGGCACATAGAGCACGATTGAGAAGCTCGCCGCCGTCTGATTGCAGACTTTCTGAAACGGCAGATGTATCATAATTTGGCCTGCTCACCATTGCAAGCACATCAAAGCTTTGGGTGTCGAGCACCACTGCTGCACCCTTGGCAATATATGCATCCATCACATCTTCCACGCATTTTTGAATGTGATAGTCTATTGTGAGGCGTACGCCGTTTGGTTTTTCGATCTCTTTTTCATCTACTATGAGCTGACCGTCTTTGAGCGGTCTGCCTGCCGCATCGGCATTGTAGGTGACTGTATAGAAGTGTTTCCCCTTTAGCACATCGTCATATTTTTTTTCGATGCCGCTAAGCCCCGAGCCGTCATTGGCAGTGTAGCCTGTGACATGGGCCGATATCTCGCCCGCTTTATGGCGAGCACCTACTGTAAGCCACGCCCTGCCTTTGCCCACTGCCACGCTTGCATCATCTGTTATGTGCAAGAGCTCATCGCTTCGGTCTGTGAGTGGAATTAGGTTGCGGTCATATATGGTGCCCCTTATGGGAGCCACAGCGCGTGTGGTCTTTTGCTGGGCAAGCACCGCTCGGGTGTAGTCATCGTGCTTAATAATTCCAATTCCCAGCACCTTTGCACCAAGAAATGTCACTGCCAGTGCCGAGGCTGCACACATGGCATAAATTCTTTTATCCACTTTGCATCTCTCCTCTTGATTATTTTGTCATTTTGGTGTAAAATGTATGTATAGTTAAGCATATTTGAAAGAAGGTAATGCATTTGAAAAAGTTTCACACAATGACTATAGCAGGTCTCAAAAGAGATTTGCAGCTTTTCAAAATCAGTGACAATCTGCAGATAGCCGCATTTATCCTCTTTGGCGATGTGGAGATAACCAAAGCATCTGCTGCAGAGCTTTTAAAGCTCGCGCCCGAGTATGATGTGATTTTTACCGCTGAGTGCAAAAGCCTGCCGCTTGTGTATGAGATGGCAAGGCAAAATGGTGATGACAACTACATAATAGCGCGCAAAGCACCCAAGCTCTACATGGAAAATGTGATGGGCACTGATGTGAATTCCATCACCACCGCCAATGCTCAAAAGCTCTTCATAGGTCAAAGTGACATTGATGCCCTCAAGGGAAAGAGAGTGCTTATTGTGGATGATGTTATAAGCACCGGTGAGTCGCTCATTGCAATGGAAGAGCTTGTGAACAAGGCAGGCGGCATCATCGTGGGCAAAATGGCAGTGCTTGCCGAGGGTGCGGCAATGAACCGCGACGATATAACATATTTAGAGCCGTTGCCTCTTTTTGATGCAGAGGGCAACGAACTCAGATAAAGGAGAGAAAAGTGAATGAATATCAAAAAAATCCTTGCTTTTGCTTTGGCTGCCATGATGTGCGTATGTGTGCTTTCGGCTTGCTCATCAAAAGATGACGGCGTAGAGGTTGACACAAACTCTGCTGCCGAGAGTCAGCTAGAGAGCACAAGTGACGCTGAAATCACCCCTGAGTTTCAAATGCAAAATATAAATGGTAACACCGAGGAATACACCAATGCCGACGGCAAAGACATCGTCAAAACCGAAAGCGGAGCAGAGGTGGAGGTTTCGGGCGAAAATTTTGCCAGACTCTATCGTGAATATAAAAAGGTTTCAGGCACAGGCAGTGACGAAGAAAAAGAGCTGCTCGAGCAGCTTCAGCTTATTTTAGAAAAGTTGCCGGATCTGGACTAGGTGCAAGAGTAAAATTTAACCCCCAAGTGAAAACTTGGGGGTCATTTTTTATTGTAATATCATATGAACTTAGGATTTGATTGTAAGATAAATTATTGTTTAGCAATTTCTCAAAGGGGGATATTTTCCCCCTTTGAAACCCCCTTTAGCCGCTAAATTTAATAATTCGGGAATTTTTCAAAAGCCATGCGCACGCAACGACGCGCAAAAGCTATTTGCGCCGTTGCTGCAAGCGCATACAGCATAGGAAACTGTTTTTGTGTATGCGCTTGCACGCTA
>JAFVSB010000047.1 GCA_017503945.1 Clostridia bacterium | reverse complement strand
GTTCTTAAACAAGTATGACGGAATAGAGGATTTTAATGAAAAAATACCTGCAAACCCCGTTAATAACTGCGTTTGAAGGCAAAAATGTGGGCAAAAATTTCTTGTGGGCAAATGGTGGGCAAAACTAAGGGTGAAGAACCCTCAAACCCGCATAAAATAAGGGTTCTTGATTGGAATATCTGTGACGAAGCTCGCCACGGCAGAGGTTTAGAAGGTCTTTTAAAGAGATATTTTAAATAAGCTGAATTTATATGTGAATTTACCATATAATATCAGTTGAATAATAGCAGAAAGGAAGATTGACTATGAAAAAGTATGTATGTCCTTGCGGATATGTTTATGACCCCGCTGAGGGTGACCCCGAAAACGGCGTCGCTCCCGGCACTGCATGGGAAGATGTGCCCTCAGATTGGGTGTGCCCCACTTGCGGTCTTGGCAAAGACGCATTTGAAGAAGAATAAAAAGTGCTATAAACGCTGCCAACTTTTTGTTGGCAGCGTTTGTTTTTGTTGCATTCACAAAATCTATATGATATAATTGGATTATGATTTTCATTATCAAAAGGAGATTTGTTATGATAAAGCTTAATCTTTTTAAAGGCGGCAAGCGTCATGCCGTAACTTTCAGCTATGATGATGGCGCTATATTCGATGAAAGACTCGTTGGTATTTTTAATAAATATGGCATCAAGGCCACATTTCATCTTAACTCCGGCTTTCTTGCCAAGCAAAACAGGAGCGCGGATTTCTTCTCTATATATGATGGCCATGAGATTTCGTGCCATGGAGCAGAGCATGCCTCTCTTTCAAAAATACCTCTTTCAAATGTTGTAAACGAAGTATTAAGAGATCGGGTTGCCTGGGAAAAACTGACGGGTGCACCTGTGAGAGGGCTTTCGTATCCCGATGGTGGTTACAATGAAGATGTCAAAAATGCTCTCAAGGCATGCGGCATAGCCTATGCCAGAACAGCCCGTAGCACTGAGTTTTTTTCTCTTCCAAAGGATTTTCTTGAATGGCAACCAACCTGCCACCACAGAAATGCCCCCGAGATTGCCAAGCGTTTTATGAATCAGTTTGTTGCCGATTCATATTTTAGCGGACTTCTTTTGTATATATATGGTCATAGCCACGACTTTGACCGTGAAAACAACTGGGAGCTGATTGAAGATGTGTGCCGCACTGTGGCTCACCATGACGATATATGGTATGCCACCAGCATCGAAATTTATGACTATGTGACCGCAGCCAGAAGACTTGTGACTTCAGCAGACGGTAAAATTGTGCACAATCCATCGTGCATGTCGGTGTGGTTTACATATGACGAAAAGCCCTATGAAATAAAAGGCGGCGAAACTCTTACTCTTTCATAAGACAAGGTTCTTATTCAAAATCGAACTATTATAAATTATTGTTTATCGCAAAGCCGATAATGGCTTTTGAAAAAGTATTTTCAAGCTTTTCTTTTTCGAAGGGGCCTCTGCAGGCAGCCCCTTCACCCCGCCCGCCGCTTGATGTTTATGCTTTGACAAATTAGCTGCTTTGCTTAGCAAAAACAACAAAATTGGTGTTGTTTTTATGCTAAGCAAAGCACCATTTGTTACCAAAGCAAAACATAGGCGGCACTGCGCCCGGGTGTTAATTTGAGCAAATCTATGCACTTGAAAAGCTCATTAACACTTACCAAACCGCCGCATTGTTTTGAAAGCGAATAAATTTTTTGAAAAAATCTATAATGCTTTGCCGGCTGCATATGAACGGTTCCATATATTGCAGACGGCAAAAGCAGCGGCACAAATGATTTTTGTGCGTCGCTGCGTGCTATAGTTTTTTCAAAAAATCGCTTTCGAAACTCAGCGGCAAAGAGGGGTTACAAAGGGGAGAGATTCTCCCCTTTGATAAACCGTTAAATAATAATTTAGCATGCACTTAAAGCTTGAGGTTGGATAATAGCCCGACGGCTATTATTTTGACTGATGATGCCAAGACAGACATTTTCATAAAATAAAAATCCGCATTTGGTTATTCCGAATGCGGATTTTTTGCTTATTGCAGTTTGACATAAAGAGCGTTTTATAGTATAATAATATGTTAGTTAAAAACATCGGAAGGATGGGGTTTTTATGACAAAAATAGATATTTTTTCGGGCTTTCTTGGTGCAGGAAAGACCACACTGATCAAAAAACTTATTGCCGAAGCGTATGCAGGTGAAAAGCTTGTGCTTATTGAAAACGAATTTGGCGAAATTGGCATAGACGGCGGATTTATGCAGGATGCGGGCATTGAAGTGACCGAAATGAATTCAGGTTGCATTTGCTGCTCACTTGTGGGTGATTTTGGCGAGGCTCTCAAAAAGGTGCTGGCAGATTACGCACCTGACCGCATTCTCATTGAGCCATCAGGTGTGGGCAAGCTCTCTGATGTCATAAAGGCAGTGCAGGCCATAGGCTCAGATGATGCTGTTCTTAATTCATACACCACCGTGGTAGATGCGGCAAAGTGCAAAATGTATATGAAAAACTTTGGTGAATTTTTCAACGATCAGGTTGAAAATGCAGCCACTATTATCCTCAGCCACACAAGCAGCGCAGGCGATGCCAAATGCCAAAAATGCATTGAACTCATCCGTGAGCACAATGCTGATGCGACAATAGTTGCTACAAGCTGGGACAAGATAGATGGCAAGGACATCCTCGCTGCTATGGAATGTGAAAACACGCTTGAATCTGAGATGCAAAAGCTCAAAGACGAAGAAGCCTGCCCCGTGTGCGGGCATCATCACCATGACGAGCCTCATCATGAGCACTCTCATGAACAGTGTCATGAACACCACCACGAGCACGACGAGCACCATGACCACCACGAGCATGGCGAGCACTGCCACTGCGGCGAGCATCATGACCATCACCATGAGCACGACGAGCACTGCCACTGCGGTGAGCATCATGACTACCACCATCATCATGCCGATGATGTGTTTGCAAGCTGGGGCATAGAAACCACCGCCAAATTTACAAAAGAGCAGATTCAAAATGCGCTCAGTGCCTTTGCAGATTTTGAAGTCTATGGCACTGTGCTTCGTGCCAAAGGAATTGTGGAGGGCACCGACGGCGACTGGATTCACTTTGACTATGTGCCCGATGAGAGCGATGTGCGAAACGGAAGTGCGTCGGTCATTGGCAGAATATGCGTCATTGGTTCACAAATCAATGAAGAGGCCATAGCTAAGCTTTTTGATCTTTGATTAAGAGAGGATAACACACATGGCAACAGAAATTCCCGTATATCTTTTCACAGGCTTTTTGGAAGCAGGCAAAACCAAAACCATTCAGGAAACTCTCTCCGATGAAGGCTTCAACACAGGCGAGCGCACATTGCTGCTCATGTGTGAAGATGGCATCGAGGAGTACGAGCCGTCGGAATTTGCAGGAGAGAATGTGTTTATTGAAGAGGTGGAAAACGAATCTGACCTCACCCAAAAGTATCTTTCGTCGCTTGCCAAAAAGTATAAAATAGAGCGAGTTGTCATTGAATACAACGGCATGTGGAAGCTTGACACTCTCTACAATGCTGTGCCGCGCAACTGGCTCATATATCAGCAGCTGTTTTTTGCAGATGCAACTACTTTTGAAAATTATAATAACAACATGCGGCCTTTGGTGGTTGACAAGCTCACCAACTGTGAACTCATAGTGTTCAACCGCCCCACACAAGACACCAATAAGGACGCTCTCCACAAAATAGTAAGAAGTGTGAGCCGAAGAGCTTCTATTGCGTATGAATATCCTGATGGTACTTTGGAATATGATGAACAAGAGGAC
>JAFVSB010000046.1 GCA_017503945.1 Clostridia bacterium | reverse complement strand
ATCGTAGCTGCCCATTGCCTGATATGCCGCCTTCTGAAGCTCGTGGTCTATGGTAAGGTGCACATCTTTGCCTTTTATGTCGCCGTATTTCATTTCGCCCGATATTTTTGAAAGAATGTCACTCTCGGTAAGTTCAGAATTGTATTCTTTTTCAATTAGTGTCCTGCTCGAATAATCCTGCGACACATATCCCACCACATGAGCATACAGGTTGTCAAACGGATAGCGCCTCACGATTTTTTCTTCGGTCCATTTTTTCTCGGTGCCGTCTATTATTTCACTTTTTTCTTCGGTGATTTTTTCGCTGTAGGCAAGCTCGGTGCCGTTTCTGTCATACACCGACCCTCTTATGACCTTGCGGTCGAGCTCATAGTTTCGGGGGTTATATGCCGATTCTGTAAACTGCTCGGCATAAAATATTTCAAGATATGTAATGTAGCCTATCAGTGTGAGAAACAAAAGTCCAAACACCACAAGCAGATAGATGGCTCTTTTGTTGTTCATCATACCAGCTCCTATCGATAAATCTGCTCAGTAAATTCCAGCTTCACATTTATGCCGAATGCACCGCTGAGCGCTTTTGTGAGTGCGTCGCATTTTTCAGCTTCACACACAGCAATCACATTCACCACATCAGTATATGCGCAATCGTCAAATTCGCATCCGCACTGCGTGCATAGATGCTTCACACTGTCAAAGAGGGAGTAGGGCACAGTGAGCTGATATTTGTTGTGAAGCGTCATTTTTTTTATGCCAGCATCTTCAAGTGCAAGCTTTGCAGCCAGAGTATATGCCCTCACAAGACCGCCTGTGCCGAGGAGCACTCCGCCAAAATATCTCGTCACCACACACACGCAGTCAGTAAGCCCCTGAGCATCAAGCATATCAAGAATGGGAAGCCCTGCAGTCTTGGCAGGCTCGCCGTCGTCAGAGTATCGCTTCACAGTGCCCGAAATGTAGGCATATGCGCTGTGCTTGGCGTCATAATATTCTTTTTTGATTGATTTTACAAAATCAAGAGCCTCCTGCTCACTGTCTACATGAGCAATGTTACCTATGAAGCGCGAGCGCTTTTCGGTGATTTCACTCGTTGCAGGGCGTGCAGGGGTGAGATAGATGTTTTCCATAATGCTATTCGCTTTCTTCAAAAAATGCGGCGGGGATGTTCCCCGCCGCACTATTTTGTTATTTATGCAATATATTTGTAAATACCTTCGGGCAATTCTTCTTTATCAGCACTGATGCAGATAGTAAATTTGATGCCTCTGTCTTGCGAGATTGCATCAAGGTCATTGATGAAGCCTGTGAGGTTATTCATATCATCAGGAACAATTTTAAACAAGCTGTCAATAAACACGGAAGTTATATCATAATTTTGGGAGAGAATACCGTTGATAAAACTTTTGAAAACTCTATAATCAGCTGTATCAAATTCTGCCACATCTATAAGTCTGACCGAGTGGTTAAGATCGAGCACATGTCTGTCGCCATTGCATATAAAAACTATATTTCCGTTTTCGACATTTATAGAATTGTGAACATCGTTAATCAATTCCTTGGTCTTTCCGGAACCTTTTTTTCCGATAATTAATTTAATCATTGTGAATTCCTCCTCATTGATATGATAAGATGGTTATATTATACAATATATTGCAGAGGATTTCAAGATGTTTTTATTAATTTGTTAAATTTTTTTGACACTCAGGCTGTTTCTGACTGCTCTGATTTTACAGTTACCCTTGCATTACCTGTGAGCAAATCAGCATAACATACCGATATGCGCGGCGTATTAAGCAGGCTTTCGCCGCATATTTTTATCACAAAAATACTTTCATAAGCTTTTTCGATGATGCAGTTGTTAATTGCAATCATTCTTCT
>JAFVSB010000045.1 GCA_017503945.1 Clostridia bacterium | reverse complement strand
TTATATTTTTTTCTAACATAAAAAAACAAAAATATTGGACAAATTGCAAATATAATTGCACTTCCCAACTTAACAATATGTATTGAATATCTTGCTGAAATAAGAAAAACATGGTATAATATCATAAATATATTTTAAATTAGAAAGGCGTGAATAAACAAATGATGTATACATATTCCATAATGCCTCTTACAGAGCAGAATTTTGATGATATCTGTAATGATGTTATCGACCAGTACAAACGCGACATAAGCACTTGTCCTCTTTTTAAGATGACCCTCGTGCCCGAGGGCAATCCTGTGTGGGACTAGGTGAGTAAGCAGGCAGAGCTATATGAACGCTATAAAAAAGTTCTTGAACCACACGGCGTTAAGAGTGGTGTGCTCATTCAGGCATCACTTGGCCATGGCTATAACATAGAGCCCAATCCATTTCAAACGATGATTAATTTTACCGATGGTGAAAGCAACAATTGTTGCTGCCCTGAAGATGAAGCCTTTATTGAACATTTTTCTGATGTTTTAAAGCGCATTGCTCTCACTCACCCAACGGCAATCATGCTCGACGATGATTTTCGCATGGTAATGCGCCCGGGCAGAGGTTGCACCTGTCCATTGCATATGGCCGAATTTAACCGCAGAGCAGGCACTTCCATGACCAGACAGGAGCTTCATGATTACATTGTCTCCCATCCCGACAATGACCCTCTCACAGAGATTTTCCTCGATACTCAGAGAGATTCACTCGTAAAAGCAGCTACAGCATTTCGCAAAGCTATAGACAGCGTAGACCCCTCTATTCAGGGCATCAATTGCACCAGCGGTGATGAATGTGATTCTGTAATTTTCACCAATCCCATTTTTGCAGGCAAGGGCAATCCAACCATGGTACGCGTGCCCAACGGCACCTATGCGCCCGAGTCGCCCAAAGGCATTTCCGACACAATGCGTCGCGCGGCTGTGTGCTCATCAAAGCTCAAAAATCACGGCATCGATATCATTCTTGCCGAAACCGATACCGTGCCATTTAATCGCTACGCCAAAGATGCACGCTATATGCACACGCACTATACTGCATCGGTTCTCGACGGACTCAAAGGTGCAAAACATTGGATAACCCGTCTTGGTGCACATGAGCCTCTCAGCGGTAAGGCCTATCGTGACATACTTGCACAGCACAGTGTATTTTATGAAAAACTCTCGCAGCTTGCTGACGATATAAAGTGGGTAGGTGCCAACTCGTTCTTTATTGAACAAACCCATCACATGTATTCGCGCAGCGAAATATGGCAATATCATTCCAACACATGGGCAACCAAGGTGCTTGAACGAATGGGCATACCATTTTATTTTGCCGACCATAACAGCTGTGCAGCTTTTATTGAGGGTGACATTATCCGTGATATGACAGATGAGCAGATTCAGAAGCTTTTCGAAGGCTCTGTCATTGCATCTGCCGATGCAGCCAATGACCTTGTAGAGCGTGGCTATTGTGACCTTTTGGGTGTAAGCATCGCGCAGTGGGACAAAGGAGCTCTCGGATCTGAAAGCTTTGATGCCGAGGCAAATCTCACTTGCCAGAGGCAGAAAGACCGTATGCTCATCGTACCCAACAGTCCCCAGGTTGAAGTGTTGTCATATAATATGAGAATGATTGACGGCAAACCCACAAATCTTGCGCCTGCGGTTACCCTTTATCCAAGAGACAATGGCAAGATTTCGGTGGTATTTTGCGGCACTCCCGATGCAGAACACAACTTCTATGAGGGCTTTGCATTTCTCAATGAATCCCGAAAAAATCAATTCATATCAATTCTCAAAAGAGCAGGTGCTCTGCCTGTATACTATCATGGTGACAATGAAGTTTGTCTCAGAAGCGGCTATCTTTCCGACGGCACTCTTCTTTGTGCAACATTTGTTTTGTCATATGATCCCATGGACGAGCTCGACCTGTATTTAGAGAAAGCACCGTCATCAATCAAATTGCTTTGCAGTGATGGCAGCCTGAAGGAACTCGACTGGAAAGAACAGCAAAACAACATATATTCTGTGCAGACAAAAGTTGAGCCTCTTTATCCTGTGGTGCTATTGATTAAATAATCTCTTATATTAATATAGCTCAAATTATAATAAAGGCAGACACTATAAAGTGTTTGCCTTTGTTTGCGATTGCAACAAAAAATTATATTTTCAAAATACCTCTTGCCAAAAGAGAAAATTTGTGATATAATACCAAAAGCACATTTGGATTTGTTTGGAGGTGTTAATGTGTTAGAGTTGATTTTGACAATTGTACATGTTGTACTCGCTATTGTGCTGATAGCTATTGTTCTTTTCCAGTCTGGTGCACAGCAGGGCCTTTCAGGTTCTATTGCCGGTGGCGCAGAAACTTTCTTTGGTAAGAACAAAGCAAGAAGCATGGATGGTATCCTTGCTAAGGGCACAGCGGTTGTGGCAGTATTATTTATCATAACTTCGCTTGTGTTATTCTTCATAACAAAATAACAAAAAGATTTTGCAGACGCTATCGTCTGCTTTTCTTTTTGCCTCATTGACATTTTATGTCGACTGTTGTATAATAATTTAGTAGCTATTTAAGCATTTTACTCAGGAGGAAGCAGTTATGTCTTATTGCGAAAATTGCGGTGCTATAGTCAGTGAGCACGCGCGCTCTTGTGAAACCTGTGGTGCGCAAATTGGCTTTGCAGGCATTGGCGAACAACAAGGCAGGGCATATAATGAAAGCTTATTTGTCACAACCAAAAAGAATATATGGGACTTTGTGCAGAAATATGTTCCCCAAAAGCTGCTTGCTGCTACTGACAAGACGCTGTTTTTTGCAGGATTAGGCTGCTTTGGGGCACTTGCTTTGGTATACATACTTTGCATGTTTTCATTTATGGCAGATATCTGCCTGCCAATAGGCCTTGGCAGTGAAGCGTTTTTGTCATTTGTGGCAGGTGCAGGCTGGGACTCTTCCGGTGCATCTGCGCTTTGGATTTTAATTTTCCTTATTGTAAATCTTGTTCCTGCTGCTTTTGTTGCGCTCGCCTTTTCAAAAAACGATTTCAGGCGATATTGTCTATATGCTTTGGCAGGCTTTATAATCCTTACAGTTTTTTCGCTTTTCGCATGGCTCATCTCTTCGCCGGGCAGTATGCTTGAAGCTATCACATACTATAGCAGTCCCAACAAATATGCGTGGTATGTTTTAATGGATTCGCTCAGTGAGGTATGGTATCTCAAGCTTATCCTGTGTGTAGGTGCAGCTGTTGGAATCGGTGTTGATATTTTCAAAGATTCAGCTATTGAGCTTGATTGATGAAACGAGGTAGTTCAGATGTCGCTTTTTTTCACAATAATATTTCTTGCATTTTTGTTATATGTGGCTTATTTTAAAATAGTAGGTTTGCTTTTCCGTGGCAATCAGTACAATCGTTTTTTTGCCGCACTCACATGCACAGTTTTGCCCATAATCGGGTCAGTGCCTGCATTTATAATGGCAAGTCAATATGAGCGTCGGGTAGGGGGCATAGCTGCTCGCATGAATGACTATGTACTTCGCTGCAGCATCATTGCGCTCGAGCTTGTTTCGGTGTTTTTATTGTTTTGTCCTCTGTTTGAGTCAGACAGTATGACCGCCTCGCTCATAAACATGATATTCGGGCTTAATATAGGTGATATCACTATTTTCAAGAGTGCTTATTTTATGCTCTACACAGTGATTGCTCCATTTGCAGCAGCTGTGGTAAATGCAGTTGATATCAAATCTAACATTCGCAATGTTGTTTCTTATGTGGTTGCACTTGTTTGTTGTCTCACTGTTTTTGTAATAGCAGTATTTGCCGATACCGATGGTGAGTTTAAAGCTACTTTTAGTTTGTGGCTTTATTGCATGGCACAGGTTACAATAATGCTTTTGAGTGTTTTTTCTCTCATAAAGGTTCGCAATCGCTTTTTGATGGCTTTAGAAAAAGAAGAAACTCAAGATGACGCAACAGTCGCCCAAGCACCTGCCGAGCAAGAGGTCATCACTCCCCCTCAGGGAACCTACAAATGCGCTAAATGCGGAGAGTTCGTTCCCAAGGGCACTATTTGCCCTTGTCGAGAAGAGAGCAGAGTCACGCTCGATAAGCTCATGGCTCAGCAAAACGAAAAAGAGACCTCTGATTTTTGCGTATATTGTAAACGCGCCCTTGCTCCTGGTGAAGTGTGCAACTGTGTGGGCGAAGGGTTTGGCATCACTGTAAAGCCCGAACAGTTTGAAGGCCGCAAATGCACATATTGCGGTCAGATTCTTGTGGGTGATAGCACCTGCGTGTGTGAAAAGATAATGAAAAATTCCAAACCTGCCGATGAGCATGCCGGCAGTGCAGAGCCGAGAGCATATTTTGAACAGAGTGTCCATCTTGAAACCATCCATATATCTGACGAGATGGCTGAGCTCGAAAAGAAAATCGAAGCCAAATTCTCTGAGGTCAAAAGTTCACTTTCACATTATGATGAATAACAAAAAGGGGCTGTCTCACTAAAAAAAGTGAGGCAGCCCTAATTTTTTGCACACAAAAAGCCGCAGAAGTATAGAAACTTCGCGGCTTTTGTGGTATAATTAATTATGAACAATAAATCAAAAATACTAGTTTATTATACAACAAAAACAAGAAATTTTCAACTGGTTTTTCCAATTAATTTTGAAATTAATATTCCGGCAGATGATTCGGTACGCTTGCTAAGCAATGTATTGGAGGAGTTAGATTACAC
>JAFVSB010000044.1 GCA_017503945.1 Clostridia bacterium | reverse complement strand
TATTATGAAGCAAGTGTCGGAGGTGGCATACCTATAATCCGCCCCATGAGAAAATGTCTGGCAGCCAATCGCATCGATTCTGTTTGCGGTATTCTCAATGACACCACCAACTACATACTCACCAGAATGTTTCAGGAAAATGTTTCTTTTGAATCTGCACTTTCTGAAGCACAGGCAAAGGGTTATGCCGAAAAAGACCCCACTGCCGATGTCGATGGTCTTGACACAGGCAAAAAAATCAGCATTTTGTCATCTATGATAAATGGTCAGAAAATTAATTTTGCCGATGTTCACACCGAGGGTATTCGTTCTATCACCCTTGCCGACACTGAGTTTGCGGCAAAGCTTGGTTATAGCATAAAGCTCATTGGCAAATGCGAACGCATTGGCAGCAAATATGCAGTAGTTGTTGCTCCCATGCTTGTGAGCAAGGCTTCTCCCTTGGCAGGCATAGATGATGTGTTCAATGGAATAATGGTGTCGGGCAATATGCTTGGCGATGCACTCTTTTATGGCCGCGGAGCCGGCAAGCTTCCCACAGCAAGTGCAGTTGTTGCCGATGTGATAGACGCAGCCACTGCCGACCATGCCAAATTCAAAGCACCTTGGACCGCTGCTTCTGAGAATGTTTTAGTAGATTATGATGATATTGTAACTTCTATGTATGTGTGTGTTGAGTCTTGTGCATCTGTCCGTGCCTTTGTAACAGATAAATTCGGTGACAATATAGATTTGATTACTTCAGGAAACCATGTGGCGTTTATAACGCCTCCCGATAAGATCAAAAACATTAAAACAGCACTGTGTGACATCAGTGCAAAGATTTGCAACACGCTTATGATTCTATAATTATTATTGGGGGTAAATATGTTCAGAGTCAGGGTACCGGCTTCAACCGCAAATCTCGGACCCGGATTTGACTGTATGGGTATAGCTTTGCAGCTTTATAATACAGCAGATTTTGAAACAACAGATTCAGCATTTGAAATTAACATTACAGATGAAAGCAGAGCTTATATTCCTACCAATGAAAATAATTTGGTTTATCGTGCTATGGATTATCTTTTTTCCATGGCTGGCAAAAAGCTCGAGGGTGTCAAAGTGACAGTTGGGTCTGATATCCCCGTTACCAGGGGACTTGGCAGCAGCTCTGCAGGCATTGTGCTTGGTCTTGTAGGAGGCAATCATCTTCTGGGTGATATGTTTTCCAAAGAAGAGCTTCTAAAAGCAGCATGCACTCTTGAGGGACATCCCGATAATGTCACTCCTGCACTTCTTGGTGGGTTTACGGTGTCCTATGCTGAAAAGGACAGGGTTATATATTCTCGCAGTGAAATTTCTTCTAATCTCACTTTTGCGGCAATGATACCGGATTTTTATCTTCAAACCAAAAAATCCCGTTCCATTTTGCCAAGATTTGTTAGCATGCGCAATGCAACATACAACATTGCACATGCATCACTGCTTACAAGTGCGCTCACATCCGGTGATTTGCAGCTTCTTTCATCTTGTTTCAGAGACAGAGTCCACCAAAGATACCGCTTCCCTTACATCAAAAGCGGCGAGTATATCATTCGTGCTTCCAAGCGCTTCGGTGCATATGGGGGATATATAAGCGGTGCCGGTCCCACTATAATGTCGGTTGTAAGCAAAGATAACAAAGAATATGAATATAATATGAATGAACTCATAAAAACAAACTTAAAAAATTGGCGCCTTGTCATGCTCGATGCTGACAACACAGGTGCTTGTATTCAATAAATTTTGGGAGGATTGAAAAATGGCTTTAATAGTTCAAAAATTCGGCGGCTCATCTGTTGCCAATGCCGAAAGAGTAATGAATGTTGCCAATAGAATTGTTGATACCTATAAGCAGGGTAATTCTGTGGTAGTTGTTGTATCAGCACAAGGCGACACCACAGATGATTTAATTGAAAAAGCAAAAGAGATTAATCCAAACGCATCAAAGCGTGAAATGGATATGCTTCTGTCCACAGGTGAGCAGATTTCTATTTCTCTTCTTGCCATGGCAATTCAGAAGTTGGGTTATCCGGTTGTTTCACTCACAGGCTGGCAGATCGGCATGAAGACTGATAGTCACTACGGTAATTCGAGAATTCACAAAATCGATGGCGAACGCATCAAAAAAGAACTCGATTCAAATCACATCGTTATAGTGGCAGGCTTCCAAGGCATCAACAAATATGATGATATTACCACTCTTGGCAGAGGCGGTTCTGACACATCAGCCGTTGCAATTGCTGCAGCACTCCATGCAGACATGTGCGAAATCTACACCGATGTTGATGGCGTATATACTGCTGACCCGCGAATTGTTCCAAATGCCAAGAAGCTCGATTCCATTTCCTATGATGAAATGCTTGAGCTTGCAAGCCTTGGAGCAAATGTGTTGCACAACAGATCCGTTGAAATGGCAAAAAAATATAATGTAAACTTATCCGTTCGTTCAAGCCTTAACAGAAACGAAGGAACAGTTGTCAAGGAGGTAAATAAAGTGGAAAAAATGATCGTTAGAGGTGTAGCAAGAGACAATGATGTTGCCAGAATTTCAATCTGCAATATCGAAGACAAACCGGGCATGGCATTCAAAGTATTTTCTCTTCTTGCCAAAAATAAAATCAATGTAGATATCATTCTTCAGTCCATTGGCAGAGACGGCATGAAAGACATCAGCTTCACTGTTAACGAAGGCAACCTTGAAAAAACAGTTGAAATTCTCAACGAAAACAAAGATTCACTCAATTTTGAAGAAATCAAATCAAGCACTGATTATTCCAAGGTTTCCATCGTTGGTTCAGGCATGGTAAATAACCCCGGTGTTGCATGCACCATGTTTGAAGCTCTCTATGATGCTGATATCAACATTCACATGATATCAACATCAGAAATCAAGGTATCTGTTCTTATCAACAAGAAAAATGCAGATAGAGCTGTCAATGTTATCCACGACAAGTTCAATTTCGCATAAGATTCGGATAACTCCGTTCAGGTTACAGGAGGCATACTTGTTTGGTGTGTCTCCTGAATTTTTATTGTTATTATAGGAAGTGATATTTTTTGGAAAATAAAAAACCATACAGCAGAACAAAAAAAGCTTTGCCCTCTCGTAAAAAAGCCGATTTTGCAAAAAAAACCGACACTTCAGACTCATCTGATAAGATAATTGGTCGCAATCCTGTCATGGAGGCTCTTCGTTCCGGCCGCACCATTGACAAAATAATTGTTCAAAATGGCGAAAAACACGGCTCTATTCTTAAAATTCTTGCCATAGCAAAAGAAAAGAGAATAGCAGTGTCCTATGCTGACAAAGCAAAGCTTGACAAAATATCAGATGGCAGTTCACATCAGGGTGTTGTTGCATATGTGGCAGCCAAAGAATATGTGAGCGTGCAGCACATTCTCAAAATCGCCGCCGACAGGGGAGAACAACCATTCATTGTAATTTGTGATGATATTACCGACCCCCACAATCTTGGTTCTATAATCCGAAGTGCCAATGCGGCAGGTGTTCATGGGGTAATTGTTTCAAAACACAATAGCGTTGGTCTTAATGCAACAGTGGCAAAAACATCTGCAGGTGCAGTGGAATTCACCCCCGTAGCCAAAGTTTCAAGCATTGCACAGACCATAGAGCAACTCAAAAAAGAGTATATATGGGTAGTAGCGGCAGACATGGATGGTGAAAACACCATCTACAATCAGGATTTTGGCGGAGCAGTGGCCATTGTCATTGGTAATGAGGGCAAGGGCATCTCAAAGCTTGTCAAAGAAAGATGCGACTTTATAGTCCGCATACCAATGCTCGGCAAAATATCTTCACTAAACGCATCTGTTGCGGGCGCACTTATGATATACGAAGTGGTGCGTGCGCGTAATTCATAAGGAGATGAACAATATGAAAAAGGCTATAATTACTGTAATCGGCAAAGATAAAGTAGGTATAATCTACGGTGTAACCAAAATTCTGGCAGATAACAACATCAATGTTCTCGATATATCTCAGACAATTATGCAGGATATGTTCACCATGATGATGATTGTTGACATCGAAAACGCTTCAAATTCATTTGAGGCCTTGGCAGATAATCTTGCCAATGAAGGCATATCACTTGGCGTTGACATCAGAATTCAGCTTGAGAGCATTTTCGAATCAATGCACAGAATATAAAAGGGCGGTGTCATCATGATCAATAAATTTGAACTTGCCGAAACCATGCACATGATTGATAGTGAGCATCTTGATATCCACACCATCACCATGGGCATTTCGCTTCTTGACTGCGCAGATTCCGATGCAAATAAAGCCACTCAAAAAATATATGACAAAATATGCTCCAAGGCCGAAAAGCTTGTTTCCACAGGTGAATCAATCGAAAAAGAGCTCGGCATACCCATCATCAACAAAAGAATATCCGTCACACCCATTTCGCTGGTAGCAGGCGCTTCAAATGCCACCTCATATGTTGCATATGCCAAAGCGCTCGACCGCGCTGCAAAGTCTGTGGGTGTCAACTTCCTTGGCGGTTTTTCAGCTCTTGTGCACAAGGGCTTTACTCAAGCCGATAAAATCCTTATCGACTCAATTCCCGAAGCTCTCAGCGAAACTGACATCGTGTGTTCTTCTGTTAACATCGGCAACACCAAAGCCGGCATCAACATGGATGCCGTTAAATTAATGGGCGAAACTATTAAAACCACTGCTGCTCTCACTGAAGCAAGTGATGGTTTTGGCTGTGCAAAGCTTGTTGTTTTTTGCAACAGTGTAGAAGATAACCCCTTCATGGCAGGAGCTTTCCACGGTGTGGGCGAGCCTGATTGTGTTATCAATGTTGGAGTAAG
>JAFVSB010000043.1 GCA_017503945.1 Clostridia bacterium | reverse complement strand
CCTCTTCCAAAAGCCTATAATCCTCTGCCGACACACCCGTGAGCTTTGCAAGCTCTTCGATAGTGTATCCTTTTGCTTCGCGCAGGTCTTTGATTCTGCCTGCAACTTCTTTCAAACTGTAATCCATTGTTTTGTCTCCTTTCGATTTTTGACAAATTTGACATTTGGTTACAAATCCGAATAAAACAAAAAACTCGTCTCAAAGAGAACTTTGAGACGAGTTATAATAACCCGCGGTACCACTCAAATTACGAAATTTTAACATTTCGTCACTTTTCGAGCTCTAACAAGCCCTTTGCTTTTACGCAGCATTACGGAAGGAGTCTACTCACATTTTTGTTTTCGGTCCTCCGACTCAGAGGTGATAAGTCGTTGGAAAGTTTGACCATTGCCTCGCACCAACCGGCAACTCTCTCAAGGTTTCACAATCCGACCGTCCTCGTCATAGTCGTTCTTTGTGATATTCAAATTTGAATAAATTATACTACTTGAATTTCTGTTTGTCAATAGTTTTTTGAATTTTTTTAGTCTGACTTAATAAATATTAATAGTTTTTTGACATTATTATCCTCATATGCTATAATGCTTTTTGAAATTATCTAACCAAGGAGTGTTATATGACCATATTATATGAAAATGAGAATCTTGCCATATGCGAAAAACCCACAGGTCTTGTTTCGCAATCCACTCCCGATGGCAAAGGCTTTGCCGACCTTGCTGCAAAACATTTTGGCTATGCAGCTATCATAAACCGTCTGGACACGGCAGTTGGCGGAGCCGTTCTTTTTGCCAAAGATGCCAAAACAGCAGCGGAGCTTTCTGCCATGGCATCAGAGCGCACCATCGACAAAGTATATCTTGCGGTTGTGGAGGGTAAGCCCGTTGACAATAGGGGAATATATGAAGATTTACTCTTTAAGGATTCTCGAAAAAATAAATCATATGTGGTAAAAAGACTTCGCAAAGGCGTCAAAAAAGCTTCGCTTGAATATGAGGTTATAGACAGCGCAAATGCCCAAGGCAAAGTTCTTACACTTGTGAAGATAAAGCTTCACACAGGCAGAACTCATCAGATAAGGGTGCAGTTTGCATCGCGCAAGCTGCCCCTTTGCGGTGACGGCAAATACGGCAGCGATGACAATAGGTGCACAGTATCGCTTTGGTCACATTGCATATCATTGCAACTTGGCAAAAATGATATTCTGGCAAGCTCTTTGCCGCCAAGTGGGACATATCCGTGGAATTTGTTCAATATTTCAGATGTAATTTTTTAATTTTTGTTAATTTTTGTGTTGACAAACATAGGCTATAGTGATATAATGTTTTGGAAAGCAAAGCAGAGGTCCACCTCTCACCTTATGGTTTAAAGGTACTTATAAGGTTAATACTTATTCTTGTTATGTATAAGTGGGTGGATTTTGCCCACTTTTTTTAGTGCAAAATCTGCGGCTGCTCAAATTTCTTATGGAGGTGTTTTGTCATCAGTAACAAAGACTTGTTGATTAATGAAGAAATCAGAGACAAAGAGGTCAGATTGATCGATTTCGATGGTACCCAGCTTGACATTGTCAGCATTGATGTTGCCATGAATAAGGCTGAAGAAAGAGGCATGGATTTGGTAAAAATCGCTCCTCAGGCTAAGCCACCCGTTTGCAAAATAATGGACTATGGCAAATATCGTTTTGAAATGGCAAAAAGAGAGAAGGAAGCCAGGAAAAATCAAAAGACAGTAAGCATCAAGGAAATCAAGATGAGTCCTTCTATCGATGTTCACGATTTTGATACAAAGGTTAATCACACCAAAAAGTTTTTAAGTTCGGGTGACAAAGTCAAAATCACAGTTCGCTTTAGAGGCAGAGAGCTTCACCACACCCAGCTCGGCAATGAGCTTTTGGCAAAATTTGCTGATGCAATTTCCGAGGTTGGCTCTGTAGAGAAGAGTGCTAAACTCGAAGGCAGAAACATGACAATGACAGTAGCACCAAAGTAAAAACCAATTTATAATAGTCGAAAATATTGGAAGGAGTGTACAAAGTATGCCTAAAATCAAAACTCATAGAGGTGCGGCAAAAAGATTTGGTCTTACCAAAAACGGAAAGGTTAAGAAAAACCAGGCTTTCAGAAGACACATTCTCACAAAGAAATCCACTAAGAGAAAAAGAGCTTTGAGAAAGCACACATATGCAGCTAGTGCAAATGCAGCTACAATCAAGAGACTGATATTGTATAAATAATATAGAGGAGGCGTTTTAAAATGGCTAGAGTTAAAGGCGCTATGGCTACAAGAAAAAGACGAAAAAGAGTTTTAAAACTTGCAAAAGGTTATAGAGGCGCAAAGAGCAAATGTTTCAGAACTGCAAAACAAGCAGTTATGAAATCACTTGTATATGCATACATTGGCAGAAAGCAGAGAAAGAGAGATTTCAGAAGACTCTGGATCACCAGAATCAGTGCAGCTGCAAAGCTTAACGGAATCAACTATTCTCAGCTCATGAACGGTCTCAAAAAAGCAGGTGTAGACATCAACAGAAAGATGCTCTCCGAAATCGCTATTGCAGACCCCGCAGCTTTCACCCAGCTTGTTGAAAAAGCAAAAGCAGCTCTCAACTAATAAGAGAATTCAAAGTGCAATCGTTGTCACAGGGCAATGATTGCACTTTTCTTTTTTGCGTAATAAATAATATTTGTCCGTCATATATTGTACAAATACTATTATTATGTGAAGGGATGAATTACATGGACTTCAATCTCGGTAATATTTCCGTATGTGATTACAACAAACAAATCAAAACAAAAGCAAGTGTTGAGGCAGATATCATCGTGCCCGACACCAAGCCCGACATTGGGCGGATTTTATCGGTAAAGGCCATTGCCGATGTGTCTGAGCGCTACATGAGAAAGGACAAGGTCATTTTCTCAGGCAAGGTGAAATTCAACATTTTGTATGTAGGCGATGGCGACCCGAGTGCTATGTGCTCTATAGAATACTCATCGCCATTCAATCATCAGGCCGACATGCCCGGTGCCGATGATTCGGCAATCAGCATAGGCTCGTGCAATGTGTCGCGCACTGTGTTCGATGTCAAGAATTCGCGCAAGCTCTCAGTGGGCGCAATACTTGAGCTAAAAGCAGAGGCAGTTCGCCAAAGCTCACTCGAAGCCATCAGTGGCGATAATCAGTTTCCCGACACGCCGTCGCACAGCATGAACTGTAGCTCCGATTTTCTTGCGGCATGTCAGGAATTCGAAATCAATCTGTCTGATTGTATGACACTTGTGTCAAATTCCGAAAACTGTGAGGTCTATGATGTCACAATCCGCCCCGACATCATAGAAATTAAAACAGTTAACAATAAAGCTATTGTAAAAGGCAATGCCAATATCGGGGTTCTCTATGGTGATGCCGGCGAGATTTGCTCCTATGATACTGAAGCCACTTTCACCGAAATCATCGACATTGACTCTGTATCGGCTGAGCACATGATATCCTCACACTTTGAGGTTGCCGACTCGAGCTATGCTCTTTCTGTTTCAGATGCAGGCAATCAGCTCGATGTTGATTTTAAGCTCAGAGGCAGCATATGCGCATTTGAACACAGTAATTTTTGCCTCGCATCCGATATCTACAGCCCCGATTACAATTATGACACAAAGAGCCGAAATGCAAGTATCATGCATATAAGCAAATGCAATAAAACACAGACCACCCTCAAAGATTCAATCATTTTGTCATCTGCTGACCCCGCCGTGTCCAAAATTTATTACATGGATGCTATGGTAGGGCACAGCTCAGTGCAAAATGATGGTAGTGTGGTAAAAGTAAGCGGCAGTGTAGAAACAGTTGTCGTATATGCCGATGAAGAAAAAAACCTTTGCCGTATTCACCATAACACACCTTTCGAAACAGAGCTTACAGCCGACACAGAGGGCGCCTACAGCATGGTTAATGTGGAAGTTGCTTGTGTTAACTATGGTTATATGCTTGCATCATCAAGAGAAATTCAAATCCGAGCCATCATAAATGCCGAAGGCAAGCTCACTGATTTGGAAGATATAAGTCTGATTACAGACTTTGCGCTCGATGCTGATTCTCCAATTGATAAAGCATCTCAGCCCAGCATAGTGGTATATTATCCCGACTCAAATTCCGACATATGGGATATAGCCAAAAAATATAACACCACCTGTGAAGAAATCATCAAGCTTAACTCCCTTGATTCATATTCACTCAAATCGGGCGACAAACCAATACTCATTCCCAAAAGGCAGATTAATCGGCAGTGAGCCATATATTACATAAATTCATAGATTCATTGTCATGCATAGCAGGAGCCATAAATTCTTTCATATGGGGCACTCCCATGCTTGTGCTGTTTGTGGTTGTGGGCATCATTATGACTTTGGGCACCCGGTTTTTTCAGCTTGCCCATATCCGACACTGGCTCAAATGCACTGTGGGCTCTCTTTTTTCTTCATCGCGTTCATCGCTTACCTGCTCAGATTCACACGAGCTTTCACAGTTTCAGGCACTGTGCACCGCTTTGGCATCCACCATAGGCACAGGCAATATTGCAGGAGTTTCTGCAGCCGTTGCAATGGGTGGACCGGGTGCAGTCATGTGGATGTGGGTGTCGGCTTTGTTTGGCATGATGACCGCCTATGCCGAAAATGTGCTTGGCATTTATTACCGTCATAAAAACAGTGACGGTGAGTGGTGCGGTGGACCTATGTATTATATCACAAATGGCATGTCATCAAAGCCGCACCTTGGCAAACTTGCCCCTGCACTTGCTTTTTTGTTTTGTGTGTTTTGCATTTTCGCATCATTCGGCATGGGCAACATGGCTCAGGTAAATTCCATATCAACAGCTCTCAAAGCCAATTTTGGCATCTCACCTCTTGCTTGCGGCATAATACTTGCAGTGCTGGTTGCTTTTATTATAGTAGGAGGCGTTGGCAGGGCAGGGCGCACTGCCGAAAAGCTCGTTCCATTTATGGCTATGTTTTATATAGTCGGTGCATTGGCAATTTTCATTATGAACTATAAGCAGATTCCCTATGTGTTTTCAAGCATTTTTCGCTCTGCATTTTCCATGCGTTCGGTTGCAGGTGCAACAGCAGGTCTCATTTTTAAGCACACCGTTGTCATAGGCTTCAAAAGAGGTGTGTTTTCAAACGAAGCAGGCCTCGGCTCGGCGGTTATGGCTCATAGCTCTGCCAATGTAAAAGAACCGGCAATTCAGGGCATGTGGGGCATATTTGTGGTGTTTTTCGACACAATAGTTGTGTGCACGCTCACTGCCTTTGTGCTTCTTTCCACCTCCTGTCCTGCAATGACTCTGTCTGAAGCTTTGCAGGGCATTGGCAAGGAGCCTCGCTACATTTGCCTTAAAGAAGATTCCATGATAGATACCGAGCACATAGAGCTTGTCGATTCGAATTTTACCACAGTGTATGCACCTGCTACCAATGATACACAAACTGCCCGCGTGTACAAGGTCACACCAACAGGAGGAATTCCGTTTGATGTGTGCATCAAAAAAGAGCCTTATTCAGACTCTGCCCGCACCTACACCAACATAATGTCAGTGCGCGGAATATCAGTGGATTCTGGCGGTAACACCATTAATGACACTGCGGCACCCATCAATGCAGTAGCACTTGAAAAATTAGAGGGCGTACCCCTTGTGACCTTTGCATTTTCTCAAAAAATAGGGGATTGGGCAGGAAAGCTGATTGCAGCTTCCATACTTCTTTTTGCCTTTTCCACAATCGTTGGATGGTCGCTTTACGGCTCCAGAGCGTGGGAGTTTATTTTTGGCTCATCTTCACTTGTAATCTACAAAATTCTTTTTGTACTTTGCATTATCCTTGGCGCAATTCTTAATTTGAGCGTTGTGTGGAATATTTCCGATGCATTCAATGGTCTCATGGCAGTGCCAAATCTCATAGCGCTTGTCTCGCTTTCACCTGTAGTGTTTAAAATAACCAAAAACTATACCGAGCGCACATTCAGCAGTTCAAAGCAAAAACCTATGCCTTCTTTCCGCATGAAAATTCACAATAAAAAGCAATAGAAGTATGCCAAAAGCATGCTTCTATTGCTTTTTATTGGATAAAGGTGTTGAAAAGAGCTGCTTTATGTGGTAAACTGAAAATACATCTGCTGTTCATGATGCAGCCTTTAGGTAAGGCAGCAGACTTTTAATTGATTCTGGAGGAAGCAAAAGTGTCATATAAATATAAGATAAATGCGGCTTCATATGTTGGTGAATCACATCAAAGCTCAAATGAATTCTTTTTTGCCGACAATCTGTCATCCGTAAGTGAGGGTGTGTGTAACGCCACCAACATCTGCACCATAAGCAAAGGCAAAAAGCATGTGTTTTCTGTAGCTTCTTGCAGTGATGCTATTTCGCAAATGTGTGATTACTTTGGCAATGTGTTGTTTCGCCGCAACTCAGCTAAAATGCGAATCAAAGTGCAGTATGACCTAAAAGATGCAATGGAAGAGCTTTCAAATGTGATATGTCGTGATGATGATACTTCTGAGGTGTCAATGATGTGCATAGATAATGGCAATGTCTATGCAGCAGGCTTTGGCGACATTAACATATATCATTTCAACAAAAAGAAAAAGCATGCACAAAAGATTGCTTTTTCTCAATCTCCATTTGCAATTGAGCCGGATTTGGTCAATAATGTATCCCACAACTCCAAGCTTTGCCGCCAAGCTCGCTTGCGTTGTGTTGGTACTGTCAAATCGGGTGACGAATATCTTTTGGTGGGCTCATGGCTCAAATCACTTCTCGGTGATGAGCAAATTTATGAAATTTTTGAAAGGTACAAAGGTAATGCACCCTCTGTTTTGATCAACACAGCCTCCGCGCTTGATTCGTCACGCAATCTCACTGCCGTACATGTAGCTGCCAAAAAGCAACATAAACTTTTTTGGTCTGTTTGTCTGGCAATGCTTGCTATAGCTTGCGCCATAGGAGTGGCATATATTGCTTGTGTCATTTAATATTATTATAACTAAAGAGGAGAGAGTCTCATGAAGAGATTTTATCATATAATAATTACACTGCTTTTGTTATTAAATATACTCACAGTCAGTGCATCAGCCTATGCCAAACCCGAAGAAATATCGGTTAATGATTATGCTGGTATTCTTACAGATAGTTCAAAAAGCTACATAAAATCCAAAAATGATATCCTGTTTTCACATACTGAGGCCAAGATAATTTTTGTCACCACTGAATCAACACAAGGCCTTAGCATAAATGATTATTGCACCAAGCTCTACTCAGATTGGGGCATGTCCAAATTTGGCCGCCGAAATAGCTTTTTTGTGGTTATAGATGCCTCTGGTAAGGAATACAGTTTTGTGCGAGGCAAAAACATCAGGTATGCTATTTCTGAGAGTGAAGCATATAAATATATGACAGATTATTTTGAGCCTTACTTTGCCCAAGGAAATTATGACAAAGCAACCATATCTTTGTATAACGCTTTGGCAAAATGGTACGAGAGTCACTACAATAACCTTAATCTGGGTCTTGATGAGAACATTGACCGCTATACCTATGGTGCAAAGACCAAAGATGCACAAGTGGTCGAGAGCAAGCTTGGTTTGTGGATAGGGGCTTTTGTTTGTGTACTAATAATAGTTGTAGCACTTATCATCAAACGCCGCATGGAGCTCAAAATGAGACAAAACGAACGCAGGAGCTTAAGGAAAAAGTTTCAAATTGATATTGACAAAATTATCAATACTTGATATAATAATAGGCGGTTTTCTCGGGATGTAGCGCAGTTTGGTAGCGCGCTTCGTTCGGGACGAAGAGGCCGCAGGTTCAAATCCTGTCATCCCGACTGCCAAAAACCTCGGAAATCTTGCCGATTTCCGAGGCTTTTGTTTTGTTTGAAAATATGTATTTCCCAAATTTGACCACATACTTTTATCTTCAACTGTGGGACATAGTCGTTTTCTTTGTTTAAGGCGTATCAAAATTTAATACACCTAAAAGCTGTGGCACGGATTTTTTATATCCGTACCATCTGTGTTATTTTGCATTTTTGAGTTTCACTTTTTGTCTGAGATTTCGGCGTTCATTTCCTTTATCAGTACGGCGAGCTTTTCTTCACATTCTTCTCTTGTAGGTGCATATATGTTTCTTGCTAGTCGTTTGCCGTAGACATCCTTTGGCGAGTATCTGCCTTCGTATAGGTGGTCATTTATCTTACTATTGCATCCTATGCCGGTCTTTCTCATCTTGCCATTTTTAGGCTCAAATTTGGATTGTGGCGGCTTTTATTGTTCATTCGTTGATATATCTTCGGTGCTGTGCAGGTATATATCAAGTGTTGTTTTAGGCAACACAAACATACCACAGAAGATAGCATAAGTCTACGAAGTTTTTCAAGGACCTTATCTTTGTTTAAGTCGTATAATATTTTCATATGATATAAAAAGTAGCATACTCAGAAAAATCCAAGTATGCTACATAATTTACCAAACTTTTTTGATTTTATGTCAAATTAGTATTTAATATTATTGGGCACATTTTGAACAAGGAGAAAGTCCTGAAATATTGGTTGTTCTACGGCTGTTTTTTCCACCACAGTTTGGATCTAAATGATATTTTTTACCTGTTGGAGTTCTATAGTAATATCCATCTGCAGAAGGATTGCTTGAGCTAGAAGAAACATTATTTACTTTGTTGGCCGCTTGTGCTTGTGCCTCTGTTTCATACCAGCCAACATTTTTATAATTGGTTATCTCATCTTGTGAAATAACAATAGTCCTTCCATCGGAGGCATACATAGTTGTAACAGGTGTTAAATACCAGCCTACATTCTTATGTGCTTCAACTTCTGAATTAGGAACATATATTGTTCTGCCATCTAACGCATACATCTGTGTAACCGGTTCTATGTACCATCCCACATTTTTATATGCTTCTATTTCTGATTCTAAAACATCGATAGTTCTCCCGTCTGGCGCATACATAGTAATGGTTTTAGCAATATTCTCACTTGCTTGCTTAAATAACGCCGGAGAATTGATATAAACGCTCTGGTTATGACCAAGCCATTCAACATCTGCTTTTAAACTTTGAGAAACCGCTCTGACCGGTACAAATGTTGAATTGTTTACAATAACAGGTGCAACATCTAATGCTTCTGCAACGCCATTATTATACATATTGGAATTATTAATTTGTAATGTAATGACAGTATCATCTTTTGTCGCAGTTATAGTTTGCGTTGTTCCTTCCCAATCCACCTTAGCGTCTAAGGCTTCAAATATTTTTCTCAT
>JAFVSB010000042.1 GCA_017503945.1 Clostridia bacterium | reverse complement strand
CTTCTATGACGGCCCCCCCACAGCCAACGGCAAGCCGCACATCGGGCATGTGCTCACCCGCGTTATAAAGGACATGATTCCCCGCTATCGCACCATGAAGGGGCACAAAGTGCTCAGAAAAGCAGGTTGGGACACTCACGGTCTGCCTGTTGAGCTCGAAGTGGAAAAGCTGCTTGGTCTTGATGGCAAAGAACAGATAGAAAAATACGGTCTTGAGCCATTTATCAAAAAGTGCAAAGAGAGCGTGTGGAAATACAAAGGAATGTGGGAAGATTTTTCGGGCACTGTCGGCTTCTGGGCCGATATGAACGACCCCTATGTCACCTATGATAACAACTTCATCGAGTCCGAATGGTGGGCTCTTAAGCAAATATGGGACAAGGGCCTGCTCTACAAGGGCTTCAAGATTGTGCCCTACTGCCCCCGCTGCGGAACTCCGCTTTCATCTCACGAAGTGGCTCAGGGCTACAAAGCTGTAAAAGAGCGCTCTGCCATTGTGCGCTTTAAGGTAATTGGCGAAGATGCATACTTCCTGGCATGGACCACCACCCCCTGGACACTGCCATCTAATGTGGCATTGTGTGTTAACCCCGATGATGACTACTGCAAGGTAAAAGCAGCTGACGGATATACTTATTACATGGCAAATGCCCTGCTCGATACCGTTCTCGGCACCCTCTCGGAAGATGGCAACGCCTATGAAATCATTGAAACCTACAAAGGCTCCGACCTTGAATACAAAGAATACGAGCCCCTCTTTGAATGTCAGAAAGCTCCATGCGAAAAGCAGGGCAAAAAGGCTCATTTTGTGACCTGCGACAGTTATGTTACCATGTCTGACGGTACAGGTATTGTTCACATTGCTCCCGCATTTGGTGAAGATGATGCTCAGGTTGGCCGCAAATATGACCTGCCTTTTGTGCAGTTTGTTGACGCTGCGGGCAACCTCACCGAAGAGACTCCCTTTGCAGGCCTCTTTGTAAAAGATGCCGACCCCAAGGTGCTTGTGGACCTTGATGCGCGCGGCCTTCTTTTTGATGCTCCCAAATTTGAGCATGACTATCCGTTCTGCTGGAGATGCGACACTCCGCTCATCTACTATGCGCGCGAAAGCTGGTTTATCAAGATGACCGAAGTGCGCGATGACCTCATCCGCAACAACAACACAATCAACTGGATTCCCGAAAGCATAGGCACAGGCCGCTTTGGCGACTGGCTCAAAAATGTGCAGGATTGGGGCGTAAGCCGTGACAGATACTGGGGCACACCGCTCAACATCTGGGAGTGCAGCTGCGGCAAGCGCCACTCTATAGGATCCATTGAAGAGCTAAAATCCATGAGTGACAACTGCCCTGACGAAATAGAGCTCCACCGTCCATACATTGACGCTGTGACTATTAAATGCCCTGATTGCGGCGGCGAAATGCACAGAGTGTCTGAGGTTATTGACTGCTGGTTTGACTCCGGCGCAATGCCCTTTGCTCAGTGGCACTACCCCTTTGAAAACAAAGAAATCTTTGATGATAACTTCCCTGCAGACTTTATCAGTGAAGCAGTAGACCAGACACGCGGCTGGTTCTATTCGCTCCTTGCAATATCCACCCTCATTTTCAACAAAGCACCCTACAAAAATGTTATCGTACTTGGTCATGTTCAGGACGAAAACGGTCAGAAAATGTCCAAATCTAAGGGCAATGCAGTAGACCCGTTTGACGCTTTGGCAGAGCACGGCGCCGATGCAATCAGATGGTATTTCTACTCCAACAGTGCACCATGGCTGCCCAATCGTTTCCATAAGGCTGCCGTAACCGAGGGTCAGCGCAAATTCATGGGCACCCTCTGGAACACCTATGCGTTCTTTGTGCTCTATGCCAATATCGACCAGTTCGATGCCACCAAATACACCCTCGACCCATCTACACTCAGCGTGCTTGACAAATGGATGCTCTCCAAGCTCAACACTCTGGTAAAAACTGTGGATGATAACCTCGCAAACTACAAAATCACCGAGACCGCGCGTGCGCTCCAGAGCTTTGTAGACGAGCTTTCCAACTGGTATGTAAGACGAAGCCGCGAGCGCTTCTGGGTAAAAGGCATGCCCACCGACAAGGTCAACGCCTACATGACCCTCTACACCACCCTGGTGACACTTGTGAAAATCAGTGCTCCCATGATTCCCTTCATGGCAGAGGATATATACCGCAACCTTGTGTGCTCCATTGACAAATCAGCTCCCGAAAGTGTGCATCTTTGTGACTTCCCCGAAGCCGACGCTTCATTTGTTGATGCCGACCTTGAAGCTCACATGGAGCAGGTGCTCGATGTGGTTGTGCTTGGCCGTGCGGCTCGTAATGCATCAGGTATCAAAAATCGTCAGCCCATAGGCAAGATGTATGTAAAAGCAGACTTTGCACTTGATTCTTTCTTCACAGACATCATTGCCGATGAGCTCAATGTGAAATCAGTTGAATTTACCGATGATGTAAAAGAATGCACCACCTACAGCTTCAAGCCTCAGCTCAAAACCGTGGGTCCAAAATACGGCAAGGTGCTGGGCAAAATAAGAGAAGCCCTCTCCTCGCTCGACGGCAACGCCGCAATGGATGAGCTCGAAGCAAACGGCGCTTTGAGGTTTGATTTTGACGGCACAATAGTAGAACTCACCAAGGAAGACCTCCTCATTGAGGCAGCACAGGTTGAAGGCTTTGCATCAGAAACCGACAACGGCATCACCGTTGTGCTCGACACCCGCCTCTCTGACGAGCTCATTGAAGAAGGCTTTGTGCGCGAGATAATCAGCAAAATCCAGACCATGCGAAAAGATTCGGGCTTTGAGGTTATGGACCACATCAAAGTGCTCACCTCAGGCAATGATAAGATTGATGCCATCATGACCAAAAATGCCGACTTCATCAAAGAGGAAGTCCTTGCAGACGAAATCGCCACTGCATGCGAAAATGCTGCATCAAAAGAATGGAACATCAACGGCGAAAAGGTTAAAATCGGCGTGGAAAAAATATAAGACCACAAATAAGGAAAGGTTAAAAATGGAATATCGCATAGAACATGATTCAATGGGCGAAGTCAAGGTGCCGGCCGATAAGCTTTGGGCTGCACAAACTCAAAGAAGTCATGAAAACTTTGAAATAGGTGTGGGCATTGAAACAATGCCCGCACAAATCATACACGCTTTTGGCATACTCAAAAAGGCTTCTGCCATAGCCAACAATGCTTTGCGCCCCGAAAAAATGACAAGTCAAAAGCTCGAAGCCATCAAAGCTGCCTGTGATGAAATTATG
>JAFVSB010000041.1 GCA_017503945.1 Clostridia bacterium | reverse complement strand
GGACATTCCCGAAGCAAGAGAAAATGCTACATATTTATTAGAGCAGATTAAATCTGGGAAAATACAATATTGAAAGGAAGAGTTAGATGAAAAAGAAATTTGAACAGTTTTTAATTGATGCAGGTTATAAGGAATATACCCCAAGCGGTCATCCGAGTACAGTTTATGATTATATTAAACGGATAGATTTTGTTTGCGAGGTAGAACATACAGATTGGTGTGGTCTTAGCCAAAAGATTGATTCTATATTACCCCAATATGAAGAAGGTGGAAGCAAAGAACAGTTTGGAGCAAAATCACACAATGCAGTCAGAAGTGCTTTAAGGTGTTTTCATACATTTTCAAAAAGGTCATTTTAATTTCTTTATATAGTAAAAGCACAGACCAAAAAAGTCTGTGCTTTAACTTTGCCCATTTTATGCGGTTTTTAAGAACTTGGGTTTGTTACATATCATATGTATGCTGGGTGCGCTGGCCTTAAGGCGCACTCCATAGCGGCTACCCTGGCGCACAATTTCGGGCTCTTCGAGCGAAAGCTCGTCAATTGTGGGTGCCACAATGCCATAACCAAGCTCTCTCACTTCTCTGAGGGCGCCCTCTATTTTGTCATATTCGCGCTTGGTGGCGGCAAGCTCGGTGATGAGGCTCATGAGAGTCTCCTTGCCCTTGATTTCAAAGCCGGAGTTTTCACCGAGGATTTTATAAAACACTTCATCATCAATGCGCACATCGCACACCACGCTGCCGTCACCGAGATTGATGTCAGATATTCTGGCTTCGCTTATGCTTTCATCACATCCTATAGCATCGGTGATGATAGATGCATCGCTGATTTTTTTCACCTTATATATTGCCGAAAGCAAATTGTCGTAGATGGACTTTTTGATGTGATGCTCACTTTCGAGCACATCAACCCACGACGGCAGGTTAATTGCCACCTCATTTACAGGGAACTCAAAGAGTATTTTTTCTATAATGTTGTTGATGTCCGAAGCATCAAGCTCGGCACAGTTCACATTCACAACGCTCACTCCGTGCTTTTGCTCGATCTCTTCTTTCACCTTGAGGGCGTTTTCGCTATAGGGATTCACGCAGTTAAGCAGCACCACAAACGGCTTGTCGATTTCTTTCAGCTCCGATATTACCCTGCTTTCTGCTTCCTCATAATCCTCGCGGGCAATGTCAGTGATGCTGCCGTCGGTTGTGACCACAAGACCAATGGTAGAATGTTCTCTGATTACCTTGCTTGTGCCTATTTCGGCAGCCCTAGCAAAGGGCATTTCTTCATCGGACCAGGGTGTTCTCACCATGCGGGGCATATCTTCTTCAAAATGGCCCGATGCCGAATTGACAATGTAACCCACACAATCAATCATTCTCACATTCATCTTGGCATTGTCCGACAAACACACCTCCACTGCTTCATTGGGTATGAATTTTGGCTCGGTGGTCATTATTGTTCTGCCAGCGCCGCTTTGGGGCAGCTCGTCTCTTGCACGGTCACGACTGTAGATGTTTTGGATATTGGGAATGACAAGCAAATCCATAAATCGCTTTATAAAGGTGGATTTACCCGTTCTCACAGGTCCCACAACGCCAATCATGATAGTGCCTTCAGAGCGCTTGGCAATATCAG
>JAFVSB010000040.1 GCA_017503945.1 Clostridia bacterium | reverse complement strand
GGGTGTATTGATTGCCCACATATGAACGATGTTAGCTATTGGGCAAAATGGGGATTATGTCTGTCATAATAAGCACTGCCAGCAGCACAACTGCCAAAGTGGTTATAATACGGTTTCGGCGCTGCCTTTTGTCAAGCTGAGAAAAAGCATAAATCTTTGATGCAATAAAATAACGGACTGCGCTTAAAACGCCTTTTTTATTGGCACAGTCCTCTTGTGCATACTCCGCCTCGTCTCGTTGCTCGTCTTGTTGTGCCTCGTCATATTCATATGCAGAGTCATCGTCATTATATTCCTCGGCATCTTCAGTTTCCTGAATATCCTCATCGGGAATATTCTCGGTTCCCTGCTCGTCTACAACCTCAGAATCGATGATTTCTTCTTCATTTTCATGTACATTATCTTTATCAGGAGTGTCAAATTCGTTCATAGATGAATTCTCCTTTAGTAATAAATTTCATATAGTGCAAGCCCCTGCGGCGGTGCAGTGGGGCCTGCAAGGCTGCGGTCTTTGCCGTCGATGATGGTCTTAACTGCATCGGGCGATATGCGCCCCTGCCCTACCTGCACTAAGGTGCCCGTGATGATGCGCACCATGTTGTAGAGGTAGCCGTCGGCTTTTATATAAATCTTTACAAGGTCACCGTCACGCACAACCTCGAGAGAGTGAACATTGCGCACAGTTGACTCCATTTCGGGGCCTGTGGTCATGAATGAGCGAAAATCGTGCTCACCTATGATATGTGCTGCACCGGCGTTCATGTCATCAACATCGAGGCTCTTGCGAAGCTGCCATTCATAGTTTTTGGTAAACACGCCTGCATCGGGTGAGGTGTTGATGACATAGCGATATTTTTTGGCAACGCATGAAAAGCGCGGATGAAAATCAGCCTCGGCCTCGTGTGATGATAAAATGCGAATGTCATCGGGCAGTGCATTGTTCATGACCAGAGCTATCTTTTCGGGCGGAATGGGAGTAGAGAGGCAAAATCCTGCCGAGTAGCGCACTGCATGCACTCCCGCATCGGTGCGGCTGCAGCCAGACACTCTCACATCTTCGCCTGTGATGGATTTGATTGTCTCTTCCAAAGTGCCCTGAATTGTGACAACCGATGGCTGAACCTGAAAGCCATGATAGTTGGTGCCGTCATATTGTAGGATAAGTCTTATATTTTTCATATTAAAAACCCAAATTTATAAAAATAATAACCAGTGCAAAAATGAGCATAACACCCAAAGCTATCCAGTCAAGAGAAGTAACGCGAAGCTGACGCAGACTGGTACGGCCTTTGCCGCCGCGATAGCATCTGCACTCCATGGCAGTAGCAAGCTCATCGGCACGGCGGAATGAGCTTATGAAAAGCGGCACCAAAACAGGAATGAGCGCCTTGGCACGGCGAATGAGATTGCCGCTTTCAAAATCGGCTCCGCGAGCCTTTTGCGCCATAATTATCTTTTCGGTTTCTTCCAAAAGAGTGGGAATGAATCTGAGAGCTATTGTCATCATCATTGCCAGCTCATGACTTGGCAAGCCAAGCTTTGCAAAAGGCGAAAGCAGCCTTTCGATGCCGTCGGTGAGAAGAATGGGCGATGTGGTATAGGTGAGAATGGAGCTGCCAACCACCAAAAACACAAGGCGCAAAGCCATGTTTGCAGCATTGATGATGCCATCTGTGGTGATTTTCAGAAATTTCCACTGCCAGAGGATTGTGTCACCGCCTGTGAAAAACAAATTGATGACGGCAGTGAAGCACAAGATAAAAAGCAAGGGCTTGAGTGATTTTAGCACCACTTTGAAGCCTACCTTGGAAAGCTTTATCACCAAAAAGCTGAATATGCCCACAGCAAGATAGCCTGCAGGTGAAGAAGCAAAGAAAATGAGCACAATGTAGCAAAGAGTGAACATTATCTTGAAGCGAGGGTCTATTTTGTGAATGACCGAATCAAGGGGGAAATATTGACCAAGAGTTATGTCTTTTAGCATTTGCCGCCCTCCTTCATATATCGCACAATCGCATCTACAGCTGCATCTACTGTGCATATGCCGTCGCCAAGGTCAATGCCTTTGGCTTTGAGATGGTTAACCACTCTTGTGACCTGAGGCACATTGAGGCCTATGTTTTTGAGAGCTGTAGAATCCTTAAACACATTTGCCACTGTGTCATAGGCAAGCAGCTCGCCATCGGACACAACTAAAATTTTGTCTACAGTGTTGGCAACATCTTCCATGCTGTGCGACACCAAAATAACGGTGGTACCTTTTTTGTCATGAAGATTTTTGATGCACGAAAGGATTTCGTTGCGCCCTGCAGGGTCAAGACCTGCAGTGGGCTCATCGAGCACGAGCACCTTGGGCTGCATTGCAAGAACTCCCGCAATGGCAACACGCCTCTTCTGACCGCCTGACAGCTCAAACGGAGATTTTTGCAAAACATCGGCATCGAGACCAACCAAAGGAAGCACCTCATCGATGATGAGAGCAATTTCTTCGCTTGTTTTGCCAAGATTGGCAGGGCCGTAGGCAATGTCTTTGTAGACAGTTTCTTCAAAAAGCTGATATTCGGGATATTGAAAAACTATGCCCACACAGCTACGCACCTTTTGCATGTCGGTCTTGTCGGCACAAAGGTCCACACCATCTACAATCACCCTGCCGCTGTCGGGCTTTAAAAGACCGTTGAAAAGCTGAATAAGGGTGGATTTGCCCGAGCCTGTGTGGCCAATGAGAGCAACAAAATCGCCATCGTCTATAGTAAAAGAAATGTTTTCGAGAGCCTTTTTTTCAAAAGGGCTGCCCTTTCCATATGTGTAGCTTACATTTTGTACAATTATCGGCATAGCTTGTAAATCTCCTCTGTGCATTCATCTACTGTTAAAACATCGTCGCGGATATTAAAGCCTTTTTGGCGAAGTTCATAGGCAAGCAAGGTTGCCTGAGGAACATCAAGCCCGATTTGCCTGAGAAGCTCCACATTTTTGAAAACATTGCGGGGGGTGTCGTCGATGATAACCTTGCCAGAATCTATAACCACCACTCTTTTGGCTTTTACTGCCTCATCCATGTTGTGAGTGATGAGCACAATGGTGATGCCATATATGGAGTTGAGGTCTTCAATAGTTTTCATTACCTCGCGGCGACCTATGGGGTCAAGCATGGCAGTGGGCTCGTCCATAACTATGATGTCGGGCTTCATGGCTATGATGCCTGCAATGGCAACGCGCTGCTTCTGACCGCCCGAAAGCATGTGCGGAGAGTGGTTTTTATATTCACTCATGCCCACAGTTTCGAGAGCATCATCAACGCGGCGGCGGATTTCTTCAGGGGGAACTGAGAGATTTTCGGGTGCAAAAGCAACATCTTCTTCTACAATAGATGCCACAATCTGATTGTCGGGGTTTTGAAAAACCATGCCCACACGGCTGCGCACATCCCACAGGTGCTCCTGGCGCGAGGTGTCGATGCCGTCGATGTATACCTTGCCGCCCATGGGCAGAAGAATGGCATTGAGATGCTTGGCAAAGGTGGATTTGCCGGAGCCATTGTGCCCCAGCACTGCCACGAACTCGCCTTTTTGTATGGATATATTTATATTTTTGAGAATTTCTTCAGGTTTAGAATTTTCGGCAATGTATGAATATACCAAATCTTTGACTTCAATCAAGTGTAATCCCTCCGATGAGATTATTTTTCAAACCATCTGGTTGTGTAGCCGCATGGAAGCGCAAGTGAGCAAGATGTCATGCTAAGGCCGAGCTCGTCGGACTCTATGGTGCCTCCAAAGCGTGATTTGATGACATATGAAAGCACATTGGACACTACAGTGTGCGAAATGCCTGTGGTGTATGAGTTGACAATGAAGGCAAGGGGTGTGTCTGACATGAGCTTGGCACACTTGCTAACAAGAGGAAACAGCTCATCTTCAAACCTCCAAAGCTCGCCTTTGGGGCCTCTGCCGTAGGTGGGCGGATCCATGATGATGACATCATATTTATTGCCTCGGCGGATTTCACGCTCCACAAACTTGACACAATCATCAACAATATAGCGGATGGGCGCATCGGCAAGACCTGATGATGCTGCATTTTCCTTTGCCCATGAAACCATGCCCTTTGCTGCATCCACATGCACAACCGATGCTCCGGCTGATGCTGCGGCAACAGTGGCGCCGCCTGTGTAGGCAAATAGATTGAGCACCTTGATGGGTCTGGATGCATTTGAGATTTTATCGATGATGAAATCCCAGTTGGCAGCCTGCTCAGGGAAAATGCCTGTGTGCTTAAAGCCCATGGGTTTTACATTGAATGTGAGATTGCGGTAGTTAATCTGCCATGCATCGGGCAAAGACTTGCGATATTCCCACGAGCCGCCGCCTGCTTTGCTGCGGTGATATACCGCGTGGGCAGTGTCCCACAGCTTTTTTTCGCTTCGGTGGGACCATATGGCCTGAGGATCGGGGCGCACAAGATAATAATCGCCCCATTTTTCAAGTTTTTGTCCGTCTGATGCATCTATCAGACAATAGTCATTCCATTTATCGGCAAGTAGCATGAGATACTCCTTATTTATTCTTTATTATGCTGCGCACATCTGTGCCTGCAAAACGAAAAACATCAAACTCATTTTTGAGACGCGACATAACGCGCTCCTGATATATATCAGAAATTTTTTCTAAAGGAAGATTGGTGCTGATGATGGTGGATTTGCCGCCTGACAGCCTTGTGCTGAGAAGATCAAAAAACACCGACTGGGTGTATGATGTGATGAACTCGGTGCCGAAATCATCTATGACCAGAAGGTCACAGTCATAGATAGAATCGTATATGACCGAATAGGCGTCGCGGTCTATTTTGCCAAACTTGAAATCTTCAAAAAACTGGAATATTTTGTAGGCCGATTTGTAGATTACAAGGTATCCCTTGGCAGTGACAAAATTTGCAATGGATGCTGCAAGCAAGGTCTTGCCAAGGCCCGATGGCCCGCAAAGCAAAAGATTGCCTGAATCCTCGCCCGAAAAATTGTGGGCATATTTGGTGCAGCCTGCAAAAACCGCCCTCATAACATCACGCGGCGACACTCCAATGGATGGGTCAACTTCACCAGAATAATATGAAAGGTTGAATTTATCAAATGAAGATTTTTTGAGCACTGCACTCTCACCGCGTTCGCCCGGCAAGAGCAGATTTTGCTGGATTTTGCGCATGTAGCAGCCGCATTTTTTGCCGTCGGCGCTGTAGCCTATATCTTTGCAGTGAGGGCACTCATAGGCAGGGGTGTATTCTGTGATTTTGTTATCTGCAATAATCTGTGCTCTTTCAGCTTTGAGCCTTTCAGATTCACGCTTCACAAAATCTGCCGCTTCAGATGAGGTCATGTTGCCCTCTATTACCTCGCGGGCGCTTTTTATGGCAAGAGATGCTATTTCACCGTCGATTTGCTCAATGCGGGGGTATGCGGCATAGAGCTCGGCTTCGGCGCTCTGCCTTGCTGTTTCATATTCATTTTGCATGAGTCGGTATTGTGTTTGAATACGCGAATGGATTTCACTGATTGATTGCATCATCATTACCTCCGAATTCCGACATCATTTTTTCTATCATTTGTTTTTCAATTTCGCCAACGCCACCTGTGGGATAATTGCGGAAGGTGCTCTTGCGCACATTGGGGGCATTGCACTCATCTTTTTGTGCACCACGAGGCGAAGCGAGTTCATTTCTGATGATGGCATCCATGTAGCTCATCTTGACCACGCCTGTGTTCATAACTGTTTTGTCATAGGCATACATGATGAGCTCTTCATCTGCCTTGAGGTCATTTATCCATGAAAGAATGTATTTAACTTCAGTGTCGGCAAAATCGCGGCCTGTGATTTTGAATTTTTTGCGATAATATGTGAGAGTGGAATTTTCATCGTTTTGCTTTCTCACATATTCGATAGCGCGCTCGGGAGTGGTGATGCCGCTATCTGCCCAGGAATAGGCAACCTTTTCTATGTAGCGCATGTGTGTTTTACCAAGGGAGACACAATGCTCAAAAAGAACGATAATAACCTGCTCAGGGAGCTTGAGATAGTCGATGAAGCTATAGATTATTTTGTAGTCATTGGGGCTTAAGGTCTTATTTAGCAGCTGGCTTATGATGGCAAAAAGATGAGAGAGCTTTTCATCGGAAATCACAGCCTTTATGACACCCGAGGCTTTGTATGACGATGCCACAGAGCTATTGGGCTGAGCCATGGCGCCTTTGGGTGAAGAATTTGTCTCAGCTGCAGCAGCCAAGGGCGCTGACTTTTGCGAAAGAGGCAAAATCTCAATTGATGAATCGGTGTAGGCTATGGCTCCTGCATTTTGCCAGAAGCTGAGAGCTGCGACAACATCGGACTTAAGAAGGCCAGTGTCATCGGCTATCTTGCCAAGAGAAATCACCTCGCCCGACTGAGAATGACGGGCAACATATAAATATACCTTTATGAAAGATGGATTGGCGTCTTTTATGTATTTATCTACAAAGCCTGTCTGAACGCAAAAGACATCGGCTTTGTTTGTGATAGTGATGGCGTTCATTTGCCTACCTCCGTACTTGAATTGCTAAAAAGTACTCCTGAACATTATAATCCAAAGTATAATAATTATAGCACACAAATATCTTCATTGTAAAGAGGATAATTAAAAAAGCAGGCTGAGCCTGCACCCATGTCACGAGATGAACATAGTTAGCCAACTTCAGCGTAATTCCCAATACAGTAAAAAAGGCACACCTTCAGGTGTGCCTTTTGATATGGGGTTATATCAGCCGATGATGATGATAGTGTTTGCTTCAAAAAGACCAGTCTGCATTGTACCGGTTACATTGATTTTCATGCCTGCAGTTATTGCAGAAAGCTTTTTGGTCTTCTGAGTTGCATAGTCTACTATGGTGGCTTTGTCTTTTACAAAAACAGATTCGGTTCTTGTCTGGCCTGTGGTGGCATCTGTGAATTCAAGCTGAATAAGACCATAGGAGCTATTTACGAGGGTAACTGTGCCTGCCCATGTGATAACTTCATCATTTGCTGCACTCTTGATGGAAATAACTGTGTCGCTGTCGAGCTCAATGGTGGTGGCCTGACCTACTCTGAGATCATAGAAGGTTGACTTCACACCGCTGAGAGTGATTTCGGCATCGGCTGTTACATAATAGGTAGTGTCTACACCGTCATAAGTGAGAGTGAGCTTTGGAGTGCTGGAGATGATAACCTCTTTGATGATACCTGTTTTTTCTGCTGAACGGCTGGTGGCAACAAGTGATTTGATGATGCCATAGCTTGTGGTAACGCTTACTGTGTCACCTGCAAGCACTTCACGCGCGCTTGCAGCTTTGCCGTTGCGTGTAACTTTAACTTCGGAGTTGAGAAGATACTCGCCAGTCTCGCCGCCGTTTGCTTCAATGCGGAGCTTATACACAGGCTCTAAGATAACTTCATCAACTCTTCCCGAGAAGGTGTTTTCTTTGCTCTCGGCTTCAAGCACTGTTACAAGTCCTTTTTTAACTGTGAGCTTCACATAGGAGCCTGCTTTGATGCTTGTAAGAGAGCAGGTGTTGTTGTTGTAGGTGATAACACATTCATCGCTGAGCTTGAATGTGGTTTTTTCACTGGAGATATTAGTGTCGTTTTCGCCAATGACATTTACGGTAACTGTGGTACCCTTGGCGGTGGAGTTGGCAGAGCCTGAGAATGCGCCCTTGATAACATCATCGACGAGAGCGTCGGTGAAATCAACCGAATAGAGCTTGCCTGCCTTGTAGGTGACAACTGCATCATAGCCTACGGCGATGTCATTGATGCCGATGATGGCGCCATTGTAGCGAACTATGGTGTCTGCAGTTATGTAATGAGAAAGGGTATTGTCTTCGGCTACTTTGATTTTAATCTGACGGGTGGTCTGGTCTACTGCTGAAACGACACCTGTTTTAAATTCGTAGTCTGTAATTTGCTGGAGCTTATAGAGCACAACTGCTGCCTGAGCGCGGGTGACAGTGTCATTGGGGGCAAATTTGTTATCTTCCATGCCCTGCATGAGCTCCTGCTCACTTACATAGGCAACATATTTTTTGGCATTGGCAGGAATGTCTGATGTGTCGGCATAGCTAAGCTCGGCTGCAAGCTCTGCTTTGAGCGAAGCTTCGGCATCCATAGCCTTGGTGAGAAGAATTGCCACTTCATATCTTTTGAGTGCATCATCACGGTGAGCTGCATCGATGTATTCTTCGAGCTCGTCTACAGAGAGCACATTTTTGCCGAGAAGATATGCTATTTCATCTTTGCCGTAGGGAAGCTCATACTCTGCTATATCTTCGCCGTATACATCCCATGCTGCTTCTGTGATTCTTGAAGTTTTTTCATTGTTTACACCGAGAATTCTTGAAATAAGCACAAGAGATTCAAGCTTGGACACCGTTTTTGCAGGATTGAATGTGCCGTCTTCATAACCTTTGATAATGCCTTCGTCTGCCATTGATTCAATGGCTTCAATTGCCCATGGGTATGTTTTTTCGGTTACATCGGGGAACTTAGCTGCAAAAGCTGAGATTGACATTGTGACTGACAATGCTGCGGCAGTGATTACTGCAAGTGCTTTTTTGGTTTGTTTTTTCATTTTTAAAAACCTCCTGTTATTTTAAATCTATTCCAAGATAAGGTATAGCATTGAGTGACATATCTGCAAAATTTGAAGCGAGTGCTTCATAATATGCGCAGCAGCCTATCATGGCTGCATTGTCGGTGCAAAGTATGGGCGACGGATAGTAAATCATAAGGCCGTCTGACCTTGCATCAAGCTCGGCTCTCAGGCGTGAATTGCAAGCCACGCCGCCTGCAAGAGCAACCTTATGGCAGCCTTTTAGCTTAGCTGCTTCCAAAAGATGGTCTACCATAACCTCACACACGCTTTTCTGAAAGCTTGCGGCAATGTCGGCTTTGTTTGGCACCTCACCTTTTTGCTCGATGTTGTGATAATAATTTATGACAGCGGTCTTTATGCCGCTGAAGCTAAAATCCAAGCTATCGCCCGGGAATCTCACCTTTTTAAAAGGGATTGCAAGCTCATTGCCCTCTTTGGCAAGGGCGTCTATCTTTGGGCCGCCGGGATAGCCAAGCCCAAGAACTCTGGCAACCTTGTCGAACGCTTCGCCCGCTGCATCGTCACGCGTTTGGCCGAGAACTTCAAACTCGGTGTAGTCGGCCACATATACGATGTGGCTATGACCACCTGATGCCACAAGGCACACAAAAGGCGGAGTGAGGTCGGCATGGTCTATAAAATTGGCACAAATGTGACCGCGGATATGGTGAACGCCAATAAGCGGAATGCCTAAAGCAAGCGAAAGAGCTTTGGCGGCAGACACTCCCACCAATAGCGCCCCAACAAGACCCGGCGCGTAAGTCACGGCTATGTAGTCAAGGTCGGCAAGGGTGATGCCGGCATCAGATATGGCGCTGTCTATCACACAGTTGACTGCTTCGAGGTGCTTTCGCGAAGCCACCTCAGGCACAACACCGCCGAACTTTTTGTGGGTTTCTATTTGAGAAGATATCACATTGGAAAGTACAGTCCTGCCGTCTTTGACAACAGCTGCTGCAGTTTCGTCACATGATGATTCTATTGCAAGTATCAAAGACAAACTATCACCACCTACATGTTTTTATTGTGTTAATATTTTAGTCATGAGAAGTGCAGTTTCGTGATTGTCGGCATAATAGCCTTTGCGGCTGCCCACAAGCTCAAAACCATATTTTGTGTAAAGATTGATTGCACTTGTGTTGGATTCACGCACCTCTAAAGTTATAAAATCAAGCTTGTGTGCGCGCCCATAGTCTATGATTTGCTCCAAAAGCTTTGAGGCAATGCCCCGATTGCGATATGCAGGGGCAACGGCAATGTTTGTGATGCTGCCCTCTCCTGCCACCGATTGAATACCGCAATAGCCAACCACGCTCTCGCCGTCAAGCGCCAGAACATAATGAGCAAGGCTGCTTGCAAGCTCCGATGCAAAGAGATTTTTGCTCCATGGGATAGAAAAGCAGAGCTTGTCAAGAGAGGTTATGGCATCGAGATATTCTTGTTTGAGTGTGTCATAATGTATGTTCATTATATATCATCACTTAATTTATCATATATTTTTTGAACAGCCGCTTTAATCTGGGCGGCACATTCTCTATAGATGCCAACTTCACCGCCGTATGGGTCGGCCACATCGGCACAACCGACAAATTCACCAATTGTAAAAATCTTATTGGCAAATTCGGGAAAAGCTGACTTAAGAACTGATGCATGAGATGATGTCATGGCAAAGATAAAATCTGCCCACGAAACATCGGCAAGTGTGATTTGATGCGACAAGTGGCCTTTGATATCTGAGCCAAGCTCAGATGCGGCAATTACAGAATATTCACTTGCGCTCATGCCCTCGGCAGCATGAATACCGCGTGAGCACACTTCAAAGGTGCCCGAATCTGCACACAAGGCTTTGAAGAAGCCCTCTGCCATGGGACTGCGGCAGGTGTTGCCTGTGCAAACAAAGATAACATTCATTGAATCACACCTCAATTATATGGTGACCTGCTGCTTTGTAAAGACGGTTGCGCACTGCTGTGCCCATGCCGCCCTCCAGTGCAAACTCGGCATAAACCAATGCCACGCCGCGTTTGTCAAAGGTGCGCAGATGAGAAAACAAATTGTGAGCATATTGCTCCATGCAGTCACCTGCATCAAGCACAAGGGCACCGCCCGAATAGGTGCTGCCTTTGTATGAAAGAACTCCGCAAAGAGAATTATTATCAAGCTGAGATTGTATATATGCTCTTACCTTATCACTATCACCCTGCACAACTATGACCTTGGCCTTGGGGGAATAATGAGTGTATTTAAGACCGGGGCACTTGGGCACGCTATCGGCATCGATGAGCCCTGCATCAAGCTCGGCATCGGGAATGAGCTTTTGAATCATCTCCAGAGTGACTGCACCGGGGCGAAGAACTACCGTCTTATCACCCGACACATCTACCACAGTGGATTCAAGCCCTATTTCACAGCCTGTGCCGTCGATTATGTAATCAACTCTGCCATAGAGGTCATCTATAACATCAGCGCACATTGTAGGGCTTGGACTGCCCGAAAGATTGGCGCTTGGAGCAGCCACCAAAGTGCCACACTCTGAAATGAGCCTTTGGGCTATTTTGTTTGAAGGAAAACGCACCGCCACAGTGTCAAGACCTGCGGTTACCTTGCCGCCCACCTTGGAGCTTTTTTTAAAAATCAAGGTGAGAGGCCCCGGCCAGAAATGCTCTATGAGAAGCGATGCCTTGGGAGAAACCGAGGAAGTAAGGAGAGAGAGCTGAGATAAATCAGCAATATGAACAATCAGCGGATTATCACTTGGTCGGCCCTTTGCTGCATATATTTTGTCTACCGCATCATCACTGAATGCATCGCCGCCAAGACCATATACCGTCTCGGTGGGAAAAACAACTGTGCCGCCCTCTTTAAGGCAAAGAGCAGCTTGTGTTATATTTTCGGCAGTGATGATTTTGGTGTTCATGAGCTGACTCCCTGTTAGTTTTCGTTCATTTTGAGCTTTTCGCTCTGGTCTGATGTGATGAGAGCATCAATAATCTCATCGAGGTCACCATTCATAACAGAATCAAGACGGTGAAGCGTGAGACCGATGCGGTGGTCGGTAACCCTGCCTTGAGGGAAGTTATAGGTGCGGATGCGCTCACTGCGGTCACCTGAGCCGACCTGATTTTTTCGCTCCTGAGAGATTGCTTCATTTTGCTTTTGGAGCATCATGTCGTACACTCGGGAGCGAAGAATTTTCATTGCTTTGTCTTTGTTTTTGTGCTGAGATTTCTCGTCCTGACAAGAAACCACCACACCCGTGGGAATGTGGGTGATGCGAACGGCGGAATCGGTTGTGTTTACACATTGGCCGCCCGGGCCGCCTGCACGGAATACATCTATGCGAAGGTCATTGGCATTGATTTCAACCTCGACATCTTCCACTTCGGGAAGCACTGCCACAGTTGCAGCCGAGGTGTGAATTCTGCCGCCTGATTCGGTGGAAGGAATACGCTGAACTCGGTGGACACCGCTTTCAAATTTAAGACGCGAATATGCGCTTTCACCATTGATGGCAAAGGTAACCTCCTTGTAGCCGCCGATGTCTGTTTCATTGGCAGAAAGAAGCTCTACCCTCCAGCGCCTTGTTTCGGCATACATGGAATACATGCGCAAAAGGTCGGCTGCAAAAAGCGCCGCTTCGTCACCGCCTGTGCCGCCGCGGATTTCCACGATTACATTTTTGTCATCATTGGGGTCTTTGGGCAAAAGAAGAATTTTGATTTCTTCACACACTACTTCAATCTGCTTTTTGCTGTGAGCTGCCTCTTGCTCAATCATTTCTTTATCTTCTTTGTCAAGACCGGGTTCGGCAAGCATGAGTTCTGCCTGCTCGATATTTTCATTGAGTGCCTTATATTCACGATATTTTTCAACAATGGGAGTAATATCTGAGTGCTCCTTGCAAAGCTTGCGCCATTGCTCCTGGTCGGCAATCACCTGTGGGTCACTGATTTTTTGCTCAAGGTCAGCAAATCTATCTTCTATAAATGACAACTTGTCAAACATATAGCACCTCAAAATATAGTTTTATTATTAATTATACCACAAGATATAGATATTTCAATACTTTTTTTCAATTTTAACAATACTGTAATATAAAAATATCAGTTGAATATATCATAGCCGTCAAATTCGGCAAAAAGGCTCTCAATTCTGCCTTTGATGTTGGCAAGTGACGGCGATGAAAGCTCGGGGTCGGATGCTATGACAGAGGCTGCTGCATCACAAGCGCTTTGCAATAGATGAGAGTCGGCAAAAAGATTGGCAACCTTCAGCTCAGGCACGCCATGCTGACGGGTACCGAAAAACTGACCGCTGCCTCTTAGCTCAAGGTCTTTTTGCGATATTACAAAGCCATCGTTGGTTTGCGTCATTATCTTCATGCGCTCGCTTGTGTTTTCTGATGATGAGTCAGACATAAGTATGCAATATGACTTTGCATCACCCCTGCCCACTCTGCCTCTTAGCTGATGAAGCTGAGAAAGACCGAAGCGCTCGGCATTTTCGATGAGCATGACAGTGGCATTTGGCACATCAACTCCCACTTCGATAACAGTGGTAGACACCAGAACACTTATTTCATTATTTTTAAAGCGAGTCATTATTTCATCTTTTTCGCTTGCTTTCATTTTACCATGAACACAAGCCACATTGATGCCGCCAAGTGCTCCATTTTGCAAATCATGCACGGTTTTTTCAACCGATGCCGCCTCGACAGAGTCTGAGTCCTCTACCAAAGGGCACACAACATAGCACTGGTGCCCCATGGCGACCTCTTTTTTGATGAAGCTATATGCCCTATCGCGCAGGGCGGAAGTTATGTGGTATGTATCGACGCTTTGTCTGCCCACCGGCATTGATTTTATGACGGATATGTCAAGGTCACCGTAGAGAATGAGCGACAGAGTGCGCGGAATGGGAGTGGCACTCATAACGAGCACATGAGGCGAAGTGCCCTTGGCAGAAAGCAGCGCTCTCTGATTTACACCAAAGCGGTGCTGCTCATCGGTAATGCAAAGTGCAAGAGCGCCAAATTGTACGCCCGATTCGATGAGGGCATGAGTGCCAACCACAACATCGACTCTGCCCTCGGCAATATCTTCACGAAGCTTTGCCTTTTGTTTTGATGATGATGTAAACAATGCCACACGAACACAGTCACCAAAAGCAGAGGTCAAAGTGGCATAGTGCTGATTGGCAAGGATTTCTGTGGGAGCCATGAAAGCACACTGATAGCCCGCCTTTGCCATTGCATATATGATAGCGGAGGCAACGGCTGTTTTGCCGCAGCCCACATCACCTTGCACAAGGCGGTTCATGCACTTGCCGCTTTTGAGGTCGGCGCATATGTCGTTGATGGCGCTCTTTTGACCATCGGTGAGTTCAAAGGGTAGCTTAGATGCAAATTCGCGCACCGCTGCCGCCGCACTTATTTTGATGCCGTAATTAGCGCTTCGGCGCTCTTTGAGAGATGAAAGCGCAATAGAGAGAACAAAAAGCTCCTCAAAGGCGAGCCTGTCGTGCGCGTGGGCAAGAGCAGTGAAATCACAGGGGCGGTGAAGAGTAGACACCGCCTCATGCACACTGATGAGACCATGGCGCTGCATGATGGCATCGGGGATGCAATCTTCAAGATGGCAAACTCCTGCCCAGGCAAGGCTCACAGCTTCAGCTATCGCCTTGGAGCTAAGCCCCGCGGTGGCGCGATATATGGGCACAATGACCCCTGTGTAGCGCGCATTTTGGCTATCTTCAATATAGCGCATGTCAAACTCACGGCGACTGCCGGAAACAGACATTGAGCCATATATGTTATACAGATGACCTGATTGGATTTTGGGCTTTGAAAAAGGAGCCGAAAACCACTTGACTGTGACGATGTCGTGACCATCGGTCACATTTAAAAGAAAAAGCGAGAGCTTGGGTTTGAGCCTACGCTCCTGCACCTGACGAACTGCCCTCACCTTGATGCAGCAAAGCTCCCCGGGCACACACTCGGCTATTGAGCACACCTTGCGGCGGTCTTCATAGCCTGACGGGAAATAATAAACGAGGTCCCACACGCTGCGAATGCCGAGCTTTGCAAAAAGCTGGGCTTTTTTGGGGCCGATGCCCTTTAGCACTGTGAGAGGAGAGCTAAGATATTCAATTTGTTCCAATGATTGATTTTTCATAAAAACCTCACCATTTGACAAGAAGATGCCGCAAGCGGCATCTTCCCAAGATAGTTATTCTACAGATATTAAATAGTGATAAACCGGCTGTGCACCTGCACTTAGCATGATGTCACATTCGGGATATTTTTCTTCGAGTGAAGCAGCAAAAGCTTCGGCGCTTTCCTCCGATACATCGGCGCCATAAAACAGGCTTATAGTGAGCGATTCATCATCGGCCATAAGCTCAATGGCAGCCTCGGCAGCAAGCTCACTGCTCTGGCAAGAGGCTTTGATTTTGCCGTCTACAATGCTGAGATACTCTCCCTCTTTGATGTCGATGCCATCAACGGAGGTGTCTCTCACTGCATTGGTGACCTGAGCACTCTTTGAAAGGGATATTGCCTCCTTGAAAGCCTCCTTATTTGCATCAGGGTCAGCGTTTTCGTCAAACACAAGCATGCAGCTCATTGCCTGAGTAACTGCAGTGGTAGCAATGACAATCACATTTTTATCCGAGAGCTTTGCAGCCTGCTCGGCAGACATGATGACATTTTTGTTATTTGGAAAAACGAATATATTGTCAGAATTTATGGTTTCAATAGCGCTGAGAATGTCATCTGTGCTTGGATTCATGGTCTGACCGCCCTCGATGATTGCTGTGACACCAAGGTCTGAAAGTATAGAAGCTATCCCCTCGCCCACTGCCACAGACACAAAGGCATATTTGGTCTTTTCTGCCGCAGGTGTCTGAGACGCAGGAGCAGAAGCGGAAGAAGCCACCATCTCACTGTGCTGCAAGCGCATGTTTTCAATCTTCACACTGGCAAGAGAGCCTATTTTGAGAGCTTCGCCAAGCACGATGTTGGGCTCGTTGGTATGGATATGGAGTTTGACCAAATCGTCATCGTCTACAATAACCATGCTGTCGCCAAGCTTTTCAACTGCAGCTTTAAATTTGAATGCCGATTTGCCCTTTTCGGCTTTGTCGATGATGCACTCTGTGCAATATGCAAAGCGAATATCCTCAGCTTCGGCATGCGCCTTTGCAGTTTCGCCATCATCGGCGGGTTCGGCAAGCTCTATGATTTTTCCTTTGGAAATGAAATAATTCATTCCCTCGATTATATACATAAGACCCTGACCGCCCGAATCTACAACTCCCGCCTGCTTGAGCTTCGGCAAAAGCTCGGGTGTGCGCGCAAGCGCCTTGTTGCCCGCATCGGTGATAAGAGCCATGAACTCGGCAAAATCTTCAACCTCGGGAGCATATTTGACTGCGCACTCACTCATCTCGCGTGCAACTGTTAAAATAGTGCCCTCGGTGGGCTTCATAACTGCACGATAAGCACAGTCGGAAGCAGCCTTAAACGCCTTAGCCCAAAGAGCTACATCACATGTGGCACTATCGGCAAAGGCTTTTTTGAAGCCACGCATAAGCTGTGACAAAATAACACCTGAGTTACCCCTGGCGCCGCGCAGAGTGTCATTGGCAACAGAGCTTGCAACTTTGGCAACTGTGGTGTCGGCAGCAGCGCGCAAGCCTGCCACACATGCTTTCATGGTCATTGACATATTGGTACCCGTGTCACCATCGGGCACGGGGAAAACATTCATATCGTCAACCTGTTGTCTGTGGTTGATAAGGTTATTGGCACCGGATACAAACATATCTACCAATGTTTTGGCATTGACTTCTCTAATCAATTGATTCACTCCTATTCTGCTCCAACCCTGAAGCCTTCAACACAAACATTGACCCTGTCTACATCGAGACCTGTCATATGGCTTATCTGATATTTCACATTTTTGATTATGCTTTTACCAATGACATTGATGTTGACACCATATTCGATGATGATGTGGATATCTACCGAAACTGTGTTATCATCACTAACCTGCACTTTTATACCTTTGGTAATATTTTCTCTTTTGAGAAGGCTTGCCACGCTGTCTGTTTTGGAACGGTATGCCATACCAACCACGCCATAGGACATAGAAGCAGCATAACCAGCTATTGTGGCTATAACCTCTGAATCAATGATTACATTGCCCTTTGCAAGTTCAAATTCTGCATTAGCCATTATTATCATCCTTTCCAATATTTATGATTGATGCATTGCCGCAACCATCAGGCACAAAAGCCTCCCTGCCGCGGCATGTGCACAGAAAAATCTGCTTTGCATAAGACATGGCAGCAAGTGCATTCATCATGCGGGTGCATCTGTCATCATCAAAGGCACTTAGCACATCATCTAAAAACACCGGCACGCTCTCGCCCGGTGACAAATAATCACACACCGCCATGCGAAGTGCCAGATAAATCAGCGCCTTTGTCCCGCCGCTGAGCGATTTGACATCTTTGTATTCACTATTGATTTTTACCGAAGCCTCAAAGCTTTCGTTTGCCACCAAAGCGCCAAATTCATTGCCCGATACACAGGAGAGCATCTCAAATGCATCGGCACAAAGCCTTGGGGCAAATTCGTCTCTCATTGCACAAAAAGCTGATTCTAAAATAGAAAGAGCGGTGCGGTACACCTCAAGCCTTGAATTGACTTCACAAATTTTTTTATTGAGATTATCTATAGAAAACCGAAGTGCATCTGCCCTGAGCGAAAGGTCTGCATGACGCCCCTTCAGCGATGCGCATCTTGACTGTAAAGCTTTGAGCTCATGTGTGCATCTTTCTTTTCTATCAATTATACCATTTAATTCATCTTTTGTAAAGGAATTTATTTGCTCATCGTTTAGGGTTTTGTGTAGGATAATATCGGGATTGGATGCTCCAAAGCCTGAAATTGCGGCCTTGATATCATCAATTCGGTGCTGCGACAGTTCTATCTGACGCTCCAGTGCAGAGCGCACGGCACACAGCTGATGGGTTTCTTCTTTTGATTGGGGGCGGGTTTTGCTTTGAAAAATCACTGCCAAAAAGCAGATTGTCGCACCAAGCAGCAATGATAAAAGCACAAAATTGTTTTTGGCAAAAAAAGCAAAAGCTGCAGATATAATTGCCAAGGCACATGCTACCCACCCGGCAAGCGGTCCAAAATGCCAACGCGATACAGACATGCTATTTGAAGCTGACCTTAGGTCAAGAGAAGCAAGTTGGGAGTTTAAAAGCTCGCTGTTTTGTATCTCGCGCTCCAGCTCAGACAAAAGCTCACAATACTGAAGCTGCTTGCCCGATTGAGTCTCGCGGGAAAGAAGCTCTTCAAGGGTGCCCAGCTCTGAGCGAAGAGCTGCCTCCTTGCTTTGAAAAGATGAAAGCGCATCGCAAACGCCCCTGAGCTCTTTTGTGGTGTTTGCGAGCTCGGCATTTTCTGAGCTAAGCTGCTTTGACAATAAAGACAGTGCCGATGATGATCTCTTTGGTGAAGAAAGAGACAGAATTTTTTCTTCAAGCGCTCCTTTTACCCTGCCATATGACACCGTGTCGACATTGGATTTTGAAAGCAGTGATATGATGTCATCATCAGTGTCGGTGATGGAGGCAATGTCTGTGACAAAGCAGGAGTCAGAAAAGGCCTTTTCACCCACTGCAAAAAAATATCGCCCCGGCTCGGGAATATGGCATTGGAGCCCTGAAGAAAGCTCCTTGATTTCAAGCTTGCGAGAGCCATTTTGGGCGCCCTCGTTTCGGTATATGATATATTTTTTGCCATTGTGGGTAAATTCTATACTCCCACTCATGGGCATGCCGCTCCAGGGCATATACCTTTCTTTGAATGTGATGTCACCTTTGGCTTTCTTCTGGCGGGTGCCGTAGAATACAAACTTAATAAACGAAAGCAGAGTACTTTTGCCGCTTTCATTTGGAGCATAAATTATGTTGAGCCCGGCAGAAGGGGTAAATTCAAAATTGGAAAGCTTGCCGAAACTGTCGATGCTTATTTTATCAATCGTCACGCGATCCCTTCCTTCCGTCAAACAAATCAAAAAGCAATGCACACGCCTTGCGATAAAGCTCGGCATCACAAGAATCACAGTGCTCTAACAAAGCCTTGGTCTCTTTGGCACATTGCCCCTTTAAGGTTGGCCCTTCGGCATATTCCTCAACACTCAGGCCAATATGAGTGGCATCTGTTACAGTAGTGTGGAATGAATCAAAAAAAGAAGCAAGATGCTCACCTTGCAGCACACAGCTTATTTTGTTGTCGCCTGTGAGAGTTATGCGATATATGTCATTTTTAGATGAAACCACCGC
>JAFVSB010000039.1 GCA_017503945.1 Clostridia bacterium | reverse complement strand
CACTCAGAATGAAGCAATCATACATAAGCTTTTCGCCTACTGTGCGTCTTCGTGCTACAAACGATGAGAGATTTGTGCTTTGTGTAAAATCAAAGCCAAAGCCCGATGCTATGGCAAGAGATGAATTTGAACTTGAGCTCACCGAGGCACAGTATAATCACATGCTATCTAAAATTGAGGGCAACATAATTGAAAAAACACGCTATTGCATAAAAGACCCTCACGGCTATGTGATGGAATTTGACATCTTTTCAGGCTCACTGAGCGGACTTGCCTATATGGAGATAGAATTCCCCACAGAGCAGGAGGCCGCCGCATATCCTAATCCTGCATGGGCAATAAAGGATGTCACCTTTGATCATCGCTACAAAAATGCAAGCCTTGCAAAGAATGGATTGCCTGAAGATTAAATGTTATAAAAGCTTTCTATACCATTATATCTTGCAGTCTCACCAAGCTCCTCTTCTATGCGGAGCAGGCGGTTATATTTGGCGCATCTGTCCGAACGCGACGGTGCGCCTGTTTTTATCTGACCGCAGCCAAATGCCACGGCAAGGTCGGCTATGGTGGTGTCTTCTGTTTCACCTGAACGATGTGACATCACCGTGGTGTAGCCATGACGGATGGCACGCGCAATGGTTTGGGCAGTTTCCGATAGTGTGCCTATCTGATTGACCTTCACAAGCACCGAGTTTGCCACATTAGCTCTGATGCCTCTGGCAAGCCTTTCGGGATTGGTTACAAAAAGGTCATCGCCCACGAGCTGAATTTTGCTCCCGAGCTTTTGGGTGAGCATCTCCCATGCTTCCCAGTCATTTTCGCCCACTGCATCTTCAATGGATATAATGGGATATTTGTTACACAGGGTCACCCAGTAGTTGATGAGCTCTTCCTTTGTGAATGATATGCCTGATTTTGGCAGCTTATACATTCCGTTGTCACATGCCCATTCCGACGATGCCGCATCAATGGCAATGCGAAAATCCGAGTCGGTGTTGTAGCCGGCTTTTTTTATTGCCTCGCATATCAAATCGAGCGCTTCTTCGTCTTTGCCAAGCTCAGGGGCAAAGCCGCCCTCATCACCCACCGAGGTGGAGAGGCCCCTTTGCGCGAGCACTTTTTTGAGACAATGGAAAACCTCGGCACACATGCGAAGAGCCTCTTTAAATGACGGTGCCCCCACGGGCATTATCATAAATTCCTGAATGTCAACATTGTTGCTCGCATGAGCGCCGCCGTTTAATATGTTCATCATAGGCACAGGTAGCACATTGGCAAAGCTGCCGCCAATGTAGCTAAAAAGCTCAATACCCAGCGCTTTTGCTGCAGCCTTTGCACAAGCGAGCGACACCGCGAGTATGGCATTGGCGCCAAGACTTGCTTTGTTTGGGGTGGCGTCAAGCTCGATCATGGTTTTATCTATGAGCTCCTGGTCGAGCACATTCATGCCCACAAGCTTGTCGGAAATAACATTATTGACATTGTCCACTGCATCGAGCACACCGTTTCCCATGTATCTTGAGGTGTCGTTGTCTCTTTTTTCAACTGCTTCGTGCTCGCCCGTGGATGCACCCGACGGCACCGATGCACGCCCTATGCACCCTCCCTCGCATATGACCTCGGCTTCAACCGTGGGATTGCCGCGCGAGTCGATGATTTCTCTGGCAAAAACATCAAGAATTTCAATATACTGCTTCATAAAAAGTTTCCTCCGAACACAAAAAAATACATACATCAGATGATGTATGTATTTTTTGCAATTATTTTAATTTAATTCATCAATCAATGCAGCCGTTGGGGCATTTGCCAACGCTTGCGTCATATTTTGTGCCGCACACTGTGCAGAAGCGATACTCAGGTGCACTCTCAGGTGCGTTTTGCTGAGGCTGAGCGTTTGGCTGCATGCCTTGGTGCGGATTTTGACCCGGTGCATACATAGGAGCATAATACTGACGGCGTGGCATTTTGGGCATTGCCACATCAAAGGGTGATTTGCTCTCGTCGCCTGTTTGTGATTTGAGCTTGTTGTTGATGGAAATGATATTCTTCACTGCTATGATTGCGAGCATGATAGCTTCGTGCACAATTCTGATAGCAATAGGCACTAAAGTTATGAAGAAAAGACCATAGAGAGCAATCTCACCATTGGAAAAATCGGCAAAGGGTGAGTAGAAAAGAACTATAACACCTGCGATGATTGAGGTGTATGTAAAAAAGATATAAAAGAACTTAAGAATTTTTTCAAGCAGCAGTGATTTGCAGTTGAAGATGTCTGCAATCCAGCAGAAAAATGCATTGAGATAAGCTCTTCTTTTTTCGGGTGTCACTAAAATCACAGTGAGCACGGTGAGCAAAAGTGCGGCAAACAGAGCAAGAACAAAAATCAAAGACACTGTTTCCCACGGATTGGAATAGGATTCGTAGCCATAATAACCATACATAATAAATTCTTCTCCTTAATTTTATTTATTGTGCTTGGCAAAAGCCAATGCAAAAATCATCTTGACGGTGATTTTTTTGATTTTGTAAGCAGCATGTCCACTATAATTGCGGCTGTGGGGGCAAAATCCCTTATATTCACAAGATTTTGCGCCAGCATAAATGATGATGCGCCAAAGTCTTTTTTGGGCAGCGAAGCGGCACAGCGCTCACCGTCGGGGCAGTAGTATTCATATATCACCGAGCAGTTTTCGTATTCTTTCATAACTGCATCGAGGCTCTTGGCTTTGAGCTCGTTGGCTTTGTCGTGCATTTCATATTTTTCGAGCCCCTTGGCTATGAGGTAGCTATGATGAATATGCACAGGACCGCGCCAGAAATTATGACCATATTCTTCATCATCAGCCGAAAGCGATGGCACGCCGAATTTGCGGTTGAATCTTTCGGCAGTGTTTAAAAATTTTAGCAGAGCCATTGCATTGCGATTTTCGCACACACCTGCAAACAGCGGCAAAAACGATGCGGAGGTTTTCACTTTTTTGAGCATGCTGCTCACTACCGCGCGGTCATAATATATCTTGTCATCTTCATCAAAAAGAAGCTCATTTACTGCATTTTTTATTCTTTCAAACACCACACCCCAATAAAGCGCTTCGCCGTGCTTGTCAATCGCTTCGGCAATAAGGCTCATATAGTAGGCTTCGTTGGCAACAAATGATGTAAGGTCTACACTGTCAAGAATTATGCCGTCATCAAAACGAGGGGAGTTGTCCATGGTGCTCTCTTTGCCAAAAAACTCGGGCAGCTCATCGGTCTGCCATTCAAAGAGGTGGTTTTTGTTGATGTCGCGCGTTTCCATGATGTAATGAATATATTTTTTTAGTGGGGCATAGGCACGCTTTAGCATGTCATCGTCGTTGTTTATCTGATAAAGCTCCCACATGCACCATGCAAGCACAGGAGGATTGATGTCACAGCTCTTGGCGGTGGCACTCACCTGTGATGGTATCATTCCATCGCCCGACTGAGCAGCGAGAATTGCCTCAAGGGTGCTCTTGGCAAGGTCGGGGGCAAGGTGGCGCATGCCCAGGGTGCAAATGGCCGACCAAAACGAATACGCTGCGTTCATGCTGCCTTGCGCGGGGGCAATGTAGGGCGAATTTATGAGCCCTTCGCCGGGGTATGAGCATGCAAACAGCACCGATGCACAGCGATAGTATAGCTTTTCGATTTGCTCATTTGGTATTTTGAACTCCGGCAAGGCTTCATAAAAGCTGAGCTTTTGATCATTATATGCTTCAAAAGGTGTTTCGAGTGCAGCTGCAGCAGTGGCACTGGCACCCTTGCCATAACAAAATGCATAGGTGATGTGTCCGCCTTCTTTTTTGCTTGCAAGAGCATATTCTTCGTTTTCCCATAAATATTCAGCGCATTTTTTGCTCTTTTTTGAGCTTATGCTTTTTTCAAATTCAGCTTTCACCTCTAT
>JAFVSB010000038.1 GCA_017503945.1 Clostridia bacterium | reverse complement strand
TGTTCTCTTTAGTAGAGCCGGTTTCAAAAGTCGCACCGCATGCGCACTTTATAGTGGTTGGCTTGTAATCAGGATGAATTGCTTCTTTCATTGTATGTTCACCTCTTTCAACGGATAAAATTACTTTTCGTATTAAACCTAAAATATTGTATCACAAAACTTTTGAAAATGCAAGTAATTTTTGAAAGTTTTTTTCAGATTACAAAATTTTGGATATTTCTGCTATACAATCGGCCAATTTCTGCTCTGCTTTTGCATAAGAATTCTCACAAACTCCAAAATAGAATTTGATTTTGGGTTCTGTGCCCGATGGTCTCACTGCAAACCATGCATTGTTTTCAAGGTCATAGCGGAATACATCGGCTTTGGGAAGATTGAGCTTTTCGTCAGCTTTACCGTCGAATGATTTGATGATGCCTTCATTTACATCCCACATGCGCTCTACCTTGAGACCTGCAAGCTCTTTGGGCGGATTTGTGCGGAACATTTCCATGATGGCTTTGATTTTTTCTACTCCATCGATGCCTGTGAGAGTGATGGCCTTGCCGCCTTCGAGATAATAGCCGTATTTTTCAAAGAGATTGATAAGGCCCTCGTAGAGAGTCATGCCCTTGGTTTTGTAGTCGGCTGCCATTTCGGCAATGAGCATGGCGGCTACTACGGCATCTTTGTCACGCGCATAGGTGCCTGCAAGATATCCATAGCTTTCTTCAAAGCCAAGAATGAACTCGTTGTAGTAGTCATTGTCTTCAAAGTCTTTGATAAGCTCGCCTATGTACTTAAAGCCTGTGAGCACATCATGCACATGTACATTATAGTCTTTGGCTACGGGATAGAGCATTGATGTGGTAACTATTGTTTTGATGAGAGCGCCCTTATCTGTGAGGGTGCCGTTTTCTTTTTTGCTGCGCAGGATAAACTCAGCTAAAAGCACACCAATCTGGTTGCCTGTGAAGGTGACAAATTCACCGTTTGTATCAAGGCCAATAACGCCTATGCGGTCTGAATCGGGGTCGGTGGCAAAGATAAGGTCGGCCTTTTGCTCTTTTGCCATTTCGATAGCATAGGAAAAGCCTGCTTTTTCTTCGGGGTTGGGAGATTTCACAGTGCTGAAATCAGGATCGGGAAGCTCCTGCTCTTTAACAATGCGCAAATTTTTGACGCCTATCATGTCGAGGATAGCGCGCACGGGTTTGTTGCCTGTGCCATGGAATGGAGAATATATAACACTGAAATCATCGCCAAGCTTTTTGATGGGCTCGGTGGTGACGGATTGAGCAAGCACATTTTCAAGATAGGCTTTGTCTATCTCTTGGCCAATAGTTACGATGAGGCCCTTTGCTCTTGCATCGGCTTCGTCAATTACCTTAACACCATCGAAGATGTCAATTTTGTCTATTATGGAAATAACATAATCAGAAGATGCGGGCGGAAGCTGGCCGCCGTCTTCACCATATGCCTTGTAGCCGTTATATTCTTTGGGATTGTGGCTGGCAGTGATCACAATGCCGCGTGAGCATTTGAGATGTCTCACTGCAAAAGAAAGCTCAGGTGTGGGACGAAGCTCGTCGAAAAGATATGCCTTGATACCGTTGGCTGCCAAAACCTTGGCGCTTTCCAGTGCAAACTCATATGATTTGTGACGGCAATCATATGCAATGGCAACACCTGCATCGATTGCTGCCTGACCGCAGTTTTTGATGTCTTCACAAAGGCCTTGTGTGGCACGGCGGACAGTGTAGATGTTCATGCGGTTGCTGCCTGCTCCGATAATACCTCTGAGACCCCCTGTACCAAATTCAAGATTACGATAAAAACGCTCCTGGATTTCTTTGTCGTCATTTTCAATGGAACGAAGCTCTGCCTTGGTGTTTTCATCAACTATAGGACTTTCAAGCCATCTTTTGTAATTTTCAGTGTAATTCATACGATGCTTCCTCTCTTAAATTATTATATGCAGAGGGATATCTCCTCTAAATATATATTATACAACACTTTTTTGTGAAAATCAACATAAAAATTATAACTTACCCTATTGTAGTTTTGGTTGTTTTGTGATATAATAAATTTACCAAGGATAATATGAATCGTCAATGGCGGTTTATATTATGCAATCACATTAAAGGAGCTGATTATATGAAAATCACAACTATCGGCAGAAAAATCACTGTTACAGATGGTCTTAAGAGCTATGCTGACAAAAAACTTGCTAAGCTCGACAAGTTCTTTGCTGATGAATCAACTGCTCAGGTGACTTTGTCTGTGCAAAAAGATGACCACATCATTGAAGTGACCATATATCACGAGGGTATGATTTTCAGAGCTGAAGTCAGAGATGCAGATATGTATGCAGCTATCGACAGAGTGGTTGATGTGCTTGAAAGGCAAATCAGAAAGCAAAAGACCAGACTTGAGAAAAAGCTCAGAGAAGGCGCTTTTGACACTCCTGCAGAATTTGGTGACTATGATGAAGAGAGCGAATTCAAAATAGTGAAAACCAAAAAATACGAAAGCAAGCCCATGAGTCCTGAAGAGGCAATACTTCAGATGAACCTTCTTGGTCATGAGTTTTACATTTTCAATAACGCCCAGACTCTTGACAAAGAGGTGGTATATAAAAGAAAAGACGGCAACTATGGTTTGATTGAGTTATCTTAAAATTTTGTCACACGCAAGGAAAATTCCTTGCGTGTGTTTTTATGCTTCACTATTGAAAATAAAGGATATTCATGATATAATCAACAAGAATATTTTAAACGAAGATTCATATAATGAAAAATCAAATAAATTAATCCACTGTGTGTATAATCACAGTGAAATTATAGATTGCAGAATCTGAGGTGCATGAGTGTAATATGACAAAGCATATTATAAAAAAATTTATCAAAAACCATGATAATACCACTGACCAAAAGGTGCGCGCGGCATATGGCAAGCTTTTGGGAATTGTGGGAATAGTGTGCAATCTGTTGCTGTTTGGTGCAAAAAT
>JAFVSB010000037.1 GCA_017503945.1 Clostridia bacterium | reverse complement strand
GATTCGAACCTTTCCAAAATCTCAAGCTTTGCAAAGACCTCGGTGTTCACCTCTGTGCCCGACATAAGCTACGGCATTGTGCCAAATATCGGCAGCGCCGATGCTTCGTATTTTGATGATGCAGTGTTTGTGGGCGATTCGCTCACCATCGGCATTCAAAACTTTTCGGGATTCAACGCTCAGTTTTTGTGCATGGGCGGTCTCAACACCAAAAATCTTGAAACTGCCGCCTTGCCAAACGGCAAAAGTGTGCTGCAATCAATAAAAGATCGCGAGCACCTTGGCAAGCTATATATAATGCTTGGTACAAACGAAGTGGCATTCAATGAAATGGATTCATTTATGGAGCGCTACAGCCAGTTTATTGACAAGGTAAGAGAAAAGTTCCCCGATGTGATAGTATACATCGAATCCATCATGCCCGTGACCAAAGAAACGTCACAGACCACAGGCATCAAAAATGACCGCATCACCATCTACAACGAGGCTCTGCTTAAAATGGCAAAGGAAAAGCAGTGCTACTATGTTGATGTGCATTCATATTTTGAAGGGGAAGACGGCTACCTGCCAGACAACATAGGCAGCGACGGCATCCACCTCGGGCCTGTGAAATACCGCGAAATGGCACAGTATCTCATAGCACACGCCGTACCCGTGAAGGGCACTAAAAAAATAGGCACTTCGGTCAAAGAGACCTTTGCAGGCGCAGGCAAAGCCGACACCGCCGAAATTGGGGAAAAAATCCTCGCAGCAGTTGAGTTTAAAGATGATTTACTCAAGGTGTCGGATGCACTTGTTGTGTCAACCTACGCAATTAATGCCGACAAGGTGTGCTCAGCTTCGCTTTATCTGGGCGGTGGCGCCACTGCCGAAGAGGTGGCTGTGTTTGAAATGACAAATGAAAAAGAAGCTAAAGAGGCAGTAAAGCTTTCAAAAGAGCGCATTGAACGCAAGAAAAAGGATTTTGAAAACTACATTCCTGCTGAAATGGCAAAGCTCAACAGCCCCGTAATTGTGCGAAAAGGAAAGCTTGTAGCAGTGTGTATTGCTGACAAAGTAAGCTCAGATAAAATATTACAATTGTTAGCCGAAAGAGATTAATCCAAAATCGCTTTGCAACACTTGGTTTTAAAACTATTATTCTCTATGAATATCCCGTATTTCAGGGATAAAACTGATAAAATTGTCAAAATTATTAAAAAATGTGTTGACTAACTAAAACTTATGTAATATTATATATATATATTTTTTTGGAGGTATATTAACATGGTATTTGAAAAAGTTAGAGATATTGTTGCCGATCAGCTTGGCATAGATATTGACACTATTACTCCCGATTCTTCTTTCATTGAAGAGCTTGGCGCAGATTCTCTTGATGTTGTAGAGCTTATCATGGCTCTGGAGACAGAATTTGACCTTGAAATCCCCGAAGATGAAGCAGAAAATGTGAGCACCGTGGGCGATGTAGTTGAATATATAAAAGCAAACGCTCAAAACCTTTAAGCTTTGGCGCTGGTTTTTAGCTCGGTGGTGATATGATGCCGGAACTTGGCAAATTTGAAAAAATATTAGGATATAAATTCAAAAATATATCCTATCTGAAAAATGCTCTCACGCATACCTCGTATATAAACGAGCACAAAAACAATCCACAGGGTTCAAATGAGCGCATGGAATTTTTGGGCGACTCAGTGCTTGGACTTTCGGTGAGCGAATTTTTGTATAAAAACTACAAAAATCTGCCCGAGGGAGTGCTCTCTAAAATAAGAGCTTCGGTTGTGTGCGAGGATTCTCTTGCAAGGCTTGCATCTAAGCTTAGCTTAGGCGAGTTTTTATACATGGGCAAAGGAGAGCTTTTGTCGGGCGGAGGGTTTAAGCCTTCTGTGACATCAGATGCTATGGAATCTGTGATTGCTGCCATTTATCTTGACAGTGGTTTTGAAACCGCCAAGAGTTATGTGCTTTTGTGGCTTAAAGATGCAATAATTGAAGCTGCTGAGCACAAAGGCCGCGAAACGGATTACAAATCACGCCTGCAGGAATTATGCCAGAGCAGGGGTTTTGTGCCCTCATATGAGCTATTGGGCGAAAGCGGCCCTGACCACAGCAAAATATTTGAAGCCAGAGTCTCCACAGGTGACGGACTTAGCGCCGAGGGGAAAGGCTCTAATAAGAAAAAAGCTCAGCAAATGGCCGCAAAAGCAATGCTTGAAAAAATTAAATTACAATAAAAAAAGGGACTTTAAAAAAGTCCCTTTTTTATTATCCAAGATTATTCGCAAGCGTCGCAGCCTTCGCAATCGCCGTCACATTCAAATTCAATGTCAAATTCTTCGCCGCATTCAGGGCATGTAACCGGATTGTCAGTGTCGAAAAAGTCTTCATCAAGACAAACATTTGCTCCGCATTTGGGGCAATCGATTTCGTAATATTCAAAATCTTCATCATCATCAAAATCGTCTTCGTCGGAAAGTTCTTCTTCGATAACCGAGAGGTCTTCGTCGATAAGGTCTACCTGGTCAGCAAGCTCATCGTGATATTCCATGATATCATCGATAGAGTCATTGATTTCATCAAGTACATTTAAGATACCTTCAAAAATTCTGCCATAGTCAGACTCGGGATCTACCTTGATGCCGTCAATGAGACCTTTGAGGTAAGAAAGCTGGTTTGATATATTTTCCATATTGGTTTAACCGTTCCTTTCGATGTGCAAAAGCACTATATTATACTCTTTCCATGTATTCACCTGTTCTGGTGTCTACTCTTATAAAATCACCCTGATCAACAAAGAGGGGAACCATGATTGTAGCACCTGTTTCAAGTGTAGCGGGCTTGGTAGCACCTGTGGATGTGTCACCCTTGAAGCCGGGTTCTGTTTCTGTAACTTCAAGCTCAACAAAGGTGGGGGGCTCTACGCCGAATACGCTGCCTTTGTAAGAGAGAACTTTAACTACCATGTTTTCTTTTACAAATTTGAGAGAATCGCCGAGCTGACTTGCATTGAGGGGCATCTGCTCATAGCTTTCCTGATC
>JAFVSB010000036.1 GCA_017503945.1 Clostridia bacterium | reverse complement strand
ATGTGAGATGCTGGCAAATCAAAAACGGTGTGGCCGTGTCATCAGAGTCGATTTCAATGATGACTGCCCAAAAATACATTGAAGAAAATAATGCAAAGGGCGAATATGATGCCAAGCATTCCCTCACCAAATACAGCTGGGAAAAAGACGGAAAAAGCTATGTGCTATGGCTTGAAAATGCCGATAGCATACGCGCAAGAGTTGCGCTTGCAAAAAAATATAATCTGGCAGGTGTGGCAAGCTGGCGAAGAGGATTTGAAACAACTGACATATGGATCACAATAAAAAATGAATTGGGACTATAGCCAAAAGCAGCGCATTACGAAATGCGCTGCTTTTGTTATATCTGATTTATAAATCTTAAAAATGCTTTTGTGCCGTGGGCATCTCTTTTGAAAACCCCGGCGTGCTCAAGAACCTTGACAAATGCTTTGCCAACCTCTGATTTTAAGATATCATGAATGTTATCAGGATTTAGTTTGGGGTAATTACCTATAAAGCTCATCACCCACTCATGATGCTTGGATACAGACTCAATTTTGGATATGTCTTTATCGTTTGCTATTGCATCTGCTAATATATCCAGTTCGCCATCAAGCCTTGCAGGCAGCACCGCAAGACCCATAACTTCTATCAAGCCGATGTTTTCTTTTTTTATGTTATGAAGCTCGGCATGAGGATGATAAACTCCCAGAGGATGCTCGGGGGTGGTGATGTTGTTGCGAAGGACAAGATCAAGCTCATATTTGCTGCCGTTTTTGCGAGCGATTGGTGTTATGGTGTTGTGAGCTTCGCCGAGGGTGTGAGCAAAAACAAAATCTGATTCATCACTATAGCTGCGCCATGATGTCAAAATCTTATCGGCAAGATTAACAAGACTATCTGCACAAGCTGAGCGAAGCCTTATAGTGGACATGGGCCATTTGACTATGCCAGCCTCTACATCATCAAAGCCTGCGAATGAAAAATGCTTTTCTATGGGTGCTTTTGCCATAGCAAAATCATATCTGCCCCCCTGAAAATGGTCATGACTGAGTATTGACCCGCCAACAATGGGCAAATCTGCATTAGACCCAATAAAATAATGAGGAAAAAGGAAGGCAAAATCAAGCAGTTTTTTAAATGTGGCTTTTTCTATCTTCATGGGAGTGTGGCAGGAATTGAAAACAATACAATGTTCATTGTAATACACATATGGCGAATATTGCATAAACCATTCGGTTTCATTGAGTTCAAGGGGAATAATTCTGTGATTTTGCCTTGCAGGTGAATTGACATTGCCTGAATAACCTTCGTTTTCCTTGCATAGCTGGCATTTTGGATAGCCGCTTTGCGGAGCTGATTTTGCCGCTGCAATTGACATTGGGTCTTTTTCGGGTTTTGAAAGATTTATTGTGATGTCAACATCACCATATTGCGTAGTAACCACCCACTTTTTGTCTTTGGCAATACGATGACGACGGATGTAATTGCTATCACAGCTAAGCTTATAAAAATAATCAGTTGCACTCTTGGGTGATTTGGAATAAAGACTCCAAAATTTGTGAATAACCTCGCTCGGACGCGGCACCAAAAGCCCCATGATGCGTGTGTCAAACAAATCTCTTTGAGTGACGCAATCCTCACACAATCCTGCTTTGATTGCATAATCAAGAATTTCATTCAAAATATTTTCTAAATCAATTGCGGTATCATCAATCGGAGTGTCATCAAAGCTATCCAGACCTAATGCATCTATCAGAAGGTTGGTTGTGTAAATCACATCTGAACTGCAAATGAGGCCTGATTGCAGAGCGTATTGAATAAGTTTCTTTATAGAACGATGAATATTCATCTGATTAATCCTCTCATGCACTACAAAAAAATCTCCGAACACAGTTCAGAGATTTTTCTATAATAAAAATTATTCAGCTATATAAACCTTGGTCATCACAACAGGTGTGAGGGGCTTGTCATTATAATCGGTGGGAACAAGTGCCATTTTATCAACTGCATCCATACCTTCGATTACCCTTCCGAATGCAGCATATGCCCCATCGAGATGAGGTGCATCATCAAAGCAAATGAAAAACTGGCTGCTGGCAGAATTTGGCATCATGGAGCGAGCCATTGAAATAACGCCTCTTTCGTGTTTTAAGTTGTTGGTGATGCCGTTTTGAGCAAATTCACCTGTAATATTGGTGCCGCTGCCTCCCATGCCTGTGCCTTCGGGATCGCCACCCTGAGTCATAAAACCCGGTATTATGCGATGGAATGTAAGCCCATCATAAAAGCCATCATTTACAAGCTCAATGAAATTATCAACTGTTTCGGGAGCATGTTCGGGATATAGTTCCACAGTAAATGAAGTGCCATCATCCATTTCAAATATTACTTTTGTATTTTCATCCATTTTATTATTTCCTTTCTGTCAATTCATTATAGCTTTATTTTTCCATTTACCCACACGATAGAAGATTGCAGTGAGCACAGCACCCATAACCCAGGTTATGAGGAGAGAAATCTGTATGCATTCAAAACGACCGTAAGGCAGCTCGGGAGTACGAGTGAAATATGAAATGCCATATGCAACCGGAATTCTCAAAAGAACAGTTGTGCAAAGTGAAATCCACATGGGAGTCATGGTGTCACCTGCACCGCGCATCACGCCCGACAAGCTCTGTGTGATTGCCATGGCTATATAGCCTACTGCAAGAATGCGCATAAGATATACACTCAAATCTACCAAGGAGCGTGTTTCGGTAAAGATAGCCATGAGATATTTACCAAACAGCAAAATAATCAATGTAATAAAAGCAGAACAAGCTACAGCAATGAATGTGCCTTGCTTAGCACCTTCCTTTACGCGGTCGAGTCTGCCCGCACCAATATTTTGACCTGCATAGGTTGTCATTGCAGTGCCGAATGAAAAATTGGGCATCATGGCAAAGCCATCGACACGCATAACAATTACATTGGCTGCAATAAAAGCTGTGCCGAATTGGTTTGTGAGAGATTGAACAATTATCATTGCTGATGAAAAAATTGCTTGTGTCATACCCGATGGCAGACCAAGTTTGACAATTTGCGAAAGGTGCTTTTTGGTCATTCTAAGCTCTTTTTTGCCAAGATTGAACAGTTCCTTCATATTCATCAATTTCCACAGGCAAAGAACAGAAGATACAATCTGGGCAATGACTGTGGCAACAGATACACCTGCAACACCCATATTGAATTTGGCAACAAACAAGATGTCAAGCACAATATTGAGAATTGTGGCAACAAGCAAATACAAAAGAGCCGAAAAAGAATCGCCAAGACCGCGCAGTATGCCGCTGAGGATATTATAATATGCCATACCCGCTGCACCATACATCATTATCACAAGATATCTTGTGCAATCATTGAGTATTTCGTCGGGGGTGTTTAATAGCCACAAAAGTGGTTTTATTATGGGAGGTGCCACAAGCATAATGAATAAAGACGCTAAGGCTGTGAGTGTGATGCATGTGCCAATGGTGGAAGATAGCTCTTCGCGAGATCTTGCACCAAAATACTGAGCAACCATAATGCCGACACCTGCAGAGATGCCAACAAACAACACAAGCAGCAAATTGAAAAGCGGAGCTGCACTGCCTACTGCAGCGAGAGCATTGTCACCTACATAATGACCAACAACAATGCTATCTACTGTGCTGTAAAGCTGCTGAGCGATATTACCAATGATCATGGGAATGGAAAACATAACAATACTTTTCCACGGTTTACCCACCGTCATATCGGTTGGTCTAAACAAAGTTTTGATTGTTTTCATAGTATGTTATTATTCTTTCCTTTCGTAATAATGTTAAACCATTATTCTATGTAATATTTTTGCTTGTAAGCATTATACATTTGTGTGAATTCTTCGCCACCGGTTTTAACCTGATTAAGATATTCATGAGTTTCCAATGAATCATGGGCAATCTCAATGACGCACACGGCGATATTTGAACAATGGTCAGAAATTCTTTCATAGTTGGTCAAAAGATCAGACAAAATAAACCCAAGCTCCATGGTGCAATCGCCCTGACGGAGTCTTGAAATGTGACCATTTTTGATCACACGCTTCAAGCGGTCGATAACCTGTTCAAGAGGCTCAACATTTTTGGCTTTTTCAAGATCTTCATTAACAAATGCCGAAATCGTCAAATCAAGAATTTCAGCAACTGCATCAGTTATAATCTTGATATCAGAAGTTGCCTTTTGGGAGAAAGTGACGCCTTTATCGCTGATTTCTTTGGCAGCTTCGGCAATGTTTAGTGCGTGGTCTGAAATTCTCTCAATGTCACCAATGCAGTGGAGCAGCTCTGTTACTACCCTACTATCTTTTGATGACATATTGTTTGCAGCAATCTTAACAAGATAAGTGCTGGTTTTATCCTCATACTTGTCAATTGATGTTTCCAATGCCTGAACTTCTTTGAAGGTGTCATTATCAAATTTATCAAGAAGAGTTATTGCCTTGCGAAATGCATCAACAGATATATTTGCCATTTCATAAACAAGCTCCTTACATTTTTCAACGGCAAATGCAGGCATAGCAAGGAAGCGATCATCAAGAGCAGCAAATGCATCGAGCTCGCGTTCTTCTTTTTTGTTTTTCACTGTTAATACAGCAAGTTTTTCAAATAAATTGCTGACAGGAAGAAGAATGACTGTGGATATAATATTAAATAAAGTGTGAATAACAGCTATATCAAAAGCACCTGCACGATAACTCATAAATTCAAAACCAATAAGCGAATTTAAAAGATAGAACACGCCAACAACAACTACTACACCAATCATCTTAATATAGAGGCAGGTGATTGCCACCCTCTTTGATTCAGTGTTGCCACTGATGGCAGAAATTATGGGAGTGATGGTTGTGCCGATGTTCTGACCAAGAATAACGGGAATAGCCGTTGAATAAGGTATAATACAAGAAAGAGAAAGTGCCTGCAGCACACCGACAGACGCTGATGAAGACTGAATAACTGCAGTGAACAATGTGCCAACCAAAATACCCATGATGGGATTTGAGAACATTGTGAGCAGATTGGTAAATGTGGCATTATCGCGAAGACCTTCAACAGATGAGCTCATCATATCCATACCAAACATCAGAATTGCAAAGCCAATGAGTATGGTAGAGGTGTTGCGGCGCCTGTCATCTTTGGCCATCATGTTCATAATAAGACCTATGGCAGCAAGAATCGGTGTAAATGATTCGGGCTTAAATAGCTTTATAAGCATAGCTGTGCCTTTGATGTCAGCAGTACTCAAAAGCCAGGATGTAACAGTGGTACCAATGTTGGCACCCATGATTATGCTGATTGTCTGCCCAAGCTTCATTATGCCTGAGTTAACAAAACCAACAAGCATAACTGTGGTGGCTGATGATGACTGAATTACAGCTGTGACAACAAGACCAAGCAAAAATCCCTTCCAT
>JAFVSB010000035.1 GCA_017503945.1 Clostridia bacterium | reverse complement strand
CGGCAAAGAGCAGACTCCCATCATGGGCTGCTACGGAATCGGCGTGAGCAGATGTCTGGCGGCTATAATTGAACAGTGGGCAGACGAAAGCGGCATTGTGTGGCCCGTGAGTGTGGCACCGTATCATGTTATAGTAGTGCCTGTGAACACCAAAAACGAAGAGCAAAGCCAGCTTGCCGAAGAGATTTATGAAAAGCTCAAAGCTGCAGGCATCGAGGTTATTCTTGATGACAGAAACGAGCGCGCAGGAGTTAAATTCAAAGACGCTGACCTCATTGGCATACCGCTTCGCATCAATGTGGGCAAGGGTGCCGCTGACAGAAAGGTTGAATTTGTGGTGCGCAAGGATCTTGAAATGACAGAGCTCGGCGCCGACGAAGCAATCGATGCGGCAATTGAATTTGTAAATAAAAACAAATAATTAAAACAAACTATAGGCTGCAAACTCTTTTGCAGCCTATGGTTTCATTTGGTGATTAATATGTTGTATGTTATTTTGGCAATAATACTTTTGGGCACAGACCAGCTCACAAAATTTTTCACTGTGAATCATCTTGCCGAGTTTGAGTCGGTGCAATTTATAGAATCGGTGCTTTCATTTACGCGCTATCACAACACAGGCGGCCCCTGGAGCCTTTTTGACGGAGTGCCTGCGCTGTTTATAGTTGCAACATTTGCAATATTTGCATTTGAGATTTGGTATCTTAGAAAGCATGAGCTTCGCAGTAAAACCGCTCGCTTGGCATGTGCGCTCATAAACGCAGGAGCAATTGGCAATCTTATTGACCGCATTTTCAGAGGATATGTGGTTGATATGATAGAGCTTGAGTTTATTGACTACCCTATTTTTAATTTTGCAGATTGCTGCATCGTGGTGGGGTGTGTGCTACTATGCATATATATAATATTTCATTCAGAGGATAATAATCATGGAAAACATAACACTGATATGTGAAGAGGGCGGCATCAGAATAGATAAGTATATTAATATTGATGGTATTACCCGTGCAATGGTGCAAAAGCTCATTGAAAACGGCAGCATCACCGTGAACGGAAATCCTACCAAAAACAACTACAAGCTAAAGGCAGGAGACCGCATAGAGATTGTGAACGAAGAGCCGAAAGATGCCAACATCGAGGCAGAGGACATTGCGCTCGACATAGTGTATGAAGATGAAAGCCTGCTTGTGGTAAACAAGCCCCAGGGCATGGTGGTGCACCCTGCTCCCGGCAACTACAGCGGCACTTTGGTCAATGCGCTCATGCATCACTGCAAGGGAAACTTAAGCGGTATAAACGGAGTGCTCAGACCCGGCATTGTGCACCGAATTGACAAAGACACATCGGGCCTGCTGCTTGTGGCAAAGACTAACGAAGCACACCTGTCACTTTCTGAGCAGATACAGAAAAAAACCGTAAAGCGCGAATATATCTGCGTGTGTGAAGGCAAGGTGAAGCCAAAGAGGGGCATTGTGGATGCTCCAATCGGGCGCGACCCTTCCAACCGGCTTAAGATGGCGGTGACTCCCATCAACTCAAAGCATGCGGTGACACACTTTGAAGTGATTGAGCATTTTGAAAATGCTTCGCTTGTAAAATGCGTGCTCGAAACAGGCAGAACTCATCAGATAAGAGTGCACATGCAATACATTGGCCACCCTGTAATGGGCGACCCGATGTATGCTAAATCCAACCCCATGAATCTGCAAGGTCAGGCATTGCACGCGCGCGTGATTGGCTTTGACCACCCTGCAAGCGGCAAATATATGGAATTTGCCGCAGAGCCTCCCGAATATTTTGATAGCTTGCTTGAAAAGCTCAGATAATAAAAAAACACGAAGAAAAAATCTTCGTGTTTTTTTATTATATAACAACTGTCATGCCGTCATTGGTGACCTGCGCTGTGTCACCAAAAAGATTTGCCGCCAAAAGCTCGCTCTGCCTGCGGCTGCCGAGCACCTCTCTGCCATTGTGCACAAGATACAAGCTGAGCGCATTTTTGCTCTTTGCATATTCACACACCTCGCGCAGGCTCACATGCGCCGTCTCGCAAACAAGAGCGTCGCAGCCACCTGCCATGGCACTGTCAAGATCAGAGGTCTTTGCAATATCGCCTGAATACACAATGGCTTTGCCCTCGCACACAATGCGGAAGCAAAAACTATCGGGCACATGGTTTGTGGCAAATGCCTCAACCGATATATTAAAATCACGGTATATCTCACCGCACGAATATTCTTTGCCGCTTACATCAAAGCGGGCGTCAAATCCACCCTCACTGTTTTTAAGAATGGTCATGAAGGCATCATATGTGGCGATTTTGGGTATATACACAACCTTAGGGCACACAAAGCCCGTGTAGCCAACATTGGAATGAAGCTTGCGCATATTCCACAAAAGACTGCCAAGACCGCCAACATGGTCCATGTGGGTATGGGTGATGAATATGGCTTTGGTTTTTAAAAGATTCACACCTCCAAGGTGTGCAACCCTTGCACAGCCCTCACCTGCATCGAAAAAATATAACGAACCGCCTGTTTCAATGGCAAAGCTCTGATGATGTATGCCGCGCAGCGGCTCTGTGCCAGCACCTGTGCCAAAAAAATGAATGTTCATAAAATTACCTCTGTAATATAATATGAAGCTATTATATCACCAAATGCCGGCATTGTCAAACAAAAGAGGTCATAACCGCTGCTGCCAGAAGCACACTAAGCACTATAGCTCCCGCGTAGCTTCGATTTTTGAACCAATATATTATGCACGATATAGTTTTGATATACACAAGCAGCGAAACAGCAAACACAATCAGCTTCATATATAATCCTCACACATATTCAATTTTGGCAGAGTGCTGTGCAAAGCTAAGATATGCCGAATAGGTCGGGAAGCACTTTTTGGCAAAGAAAAGAGCATTTAGTGCATCAAAGCCCATCGCCTGATATTTGCGCGCAAAATCCTTAACACGGGTGCGGTGTTCAAAATCCTTTACTATGTCAACCTCCAGACCGTCTGATGATATGGCAAGCTCAAGCGGCTTTGATGTTTTGCCAAAGGTCTCCACGCAGAGCAAATAGCTTGCAAAGTCATCCCCTATCACCGCTGCAGTGCCGCTGTGGGCACTATACAAAAGAGCAGCATCCACCACAGGCAGAGAATTTGCCTCAGACACTGTCATCACGGGTATTGATGCAGTAAACAAGGGGTTATTGGCAGCAAAAAACAGCTCCGACATGGTGCAAAGAATTTTTTTGTGCCTACCCTGATACACCGTCTCCATATATTCAGATGCACCGCCAAAGCTTTTGGCAATGCTTTCAAATATTTTGTCACAAGATGAGCCCGACACAAAAACTCTCACCAGGGGGCTTATTTTCATTTTGGAGCGAAGATCTGAGAGGTCATCGGCATAGCTTTGGTCAATGTAGAGTGCATCGGCCAAAAATATGCTCACATGCGACAAATCAGCCTTGCCGCAGCTATTCTCAAGCTTGGTCACTGCATCGGCAAAGCCTTGCGCATCAAATGAATAAACCTTGCTCTCGCTCTGTCTTTTTCCATCTTCAGACGGTGCATATGAGCTGGCAATAAAGAAAGAGTAGCGTGTGGCATCGGAGGTTTTTTCGGCACTGCAGGCACTTACTATAATAGATGCCTCCACCCTTTCACGGCGTGCACAGCCTGTGCAAATTATAGCCAGAGATAAAATAAACAAAGCAGAAAAAATCCTTTTCATATAAATCACCATTTCTTGAATATAAAAATCATAAAAGGCACAAACACAGAAACAACGCTTAGCAAAATACAAATCAGAATATAAACCGAAGCTGAAATCCCAATGGCAGACAAATTATACAAAAGCACCGCCAAAATTAAAACAAAAGGCCGTTCATCACCTGCTTTGCACAGCTTTGCAATCACCTTGGAGCACACTGCAAGCGAAAATGCACCTATGACTATGGCAAACACAGTGTATATGCACGAAAGCAAAAGCTCAAAGCGATGAAGCAGCTCGCCCGAGCTTGCCGAGGCAAAAATTGCCTGCATGGAATGAGAAAACATTTTGCCCATGGGATATGGCACTGTGAGACAATACAGCAAAAAGAGAATTGTTGCTATGGCAAATGAACACACCACAGAGCGAAGCGCACACCTGTAGGCTGAATTTGCATCACTCAAGCTATCACAAATAAGCAAAAACGG
>JAFVSB010000034.1 GCA_017503945.1 Clostridia bacterium | reverse complement strand
CTCCCCATGGCCATGGGTGTGTATTGGGTAGCTTCAAATGTATTTTCCGTAGGTCAGACAATTCTCTTAAACGGCTACTATGCAAAGAAATTTGCAGGCGAGCTTGAAGAGGTTGAAACCGAAAGAATAGAAAAGCAAGCCAAGCTTCACGGCAAAAAGAAAAACAGGAGGAACTGAAAATGACTATAGAAAAAAGTGCAAAAACCAAAGAAGAAGCTATTGCTCTGGCTCTTGCCGAGCTTGGCATAAGCGAAGAAGATGCAACTATAGAAGTTATTGAAGAAGGTGCAAAAGGATTTTTGGGCCTTGGCAGCAAGGAAGCTGTTGTAAAGGTGAGCAGCAAAGAATGTGACGGCACGGAGAAAGCCGAAGAGTTTTTGAACAAAATTTTTGAGCTCACAGGCGAAGATGTTACCGTGAAGGCAAATGCCAACGGCGATGTGCTCAGTGTAGAGCTTTCGGGTCCCGACATGGGCATTGTGATAGGCAAAAGAGGCGAGACTCTTGATGCCCTCCAGCATCTTACAAGTCTTGTTGTGAACAGGGGCGGCGGCAGCTTTATGAAGGTGTCGCTTGATGCTGAGAACTATCGCGAAAAAAGAAACGAAGCTTTAGAGAGCCTTGCTCACAAGCTTGCAAACAAGGTAATGCGCACACGCCGCAGCACCACCTTGGAGCCAATGAATGCATATGAAAGAAGAATCATTCATTCTGCTCTTCAGGATCACGAAACAGTTACAACCTACAGTGTAGGTCAGGGCATAAACCGCAAGGTTGTTATTGCTCTCAAACGCGACGAGAAATAAACTGCAGATGGATGCCGCAAATTTTTGCGGCATCTTTTTTGGAGGAAAATGCTATGGATTTGTATTCCACTATTGCCGCAATTTCGACTCCGTATGGCACGGGCGGCATATCTGTTATAAGAATAAGCGGCGCAGATGCCGTGATCATAGCCGACAAGGTGTTTAGAGCATCGTCGGGCAAAAAAATGGCCGATGTGCCCACTCACACCATTCATCATGGCCACATAATAGGCTCGGGCGGCAAGAGGATAGACGAGGTGCTGGTATCGGTGATGAGAGCGCCGCGCACCTTTACGGGTGAAGATACAGTTGAAATCAACTGTCATGGCGGTCTTTTGGTCACAAAGCTTGTGCTTGAGGCAGTGCTTTCTTCGGGAGCTGTGGCTGCAGGAAGAGGCGAATTTACCAAAAGAGCATTTTTAAATGGCAAGCTTGACCTTTGTGAGGCAGAGGCGGTTATTGATGTAATCAATTCCAAAACAAGCCTTGAGCAGGAAATATCGGTCAATAATCTGGGAGGGGCGTTGTCTGACAAAATCAACGCCATCCGCGAGAGGATAATCATGCTCTCTGCCAACATACAGGTGCTCATAGATTACCCCGACGAGGGGCTTGAGCCGTTTGGTGATGATGAGTTTGCCTCGGAGCTTGGTGCAATTTCAGCCGAGCTTAGTAAGCTTTATGCCACATCAGATGCAGGCATGCTGCTCAGGTCCGGCATAGCCAGTGCCATTGTGGGCAAACCCAATGTGGGCAAGTCATCACTGCTTAACCTTCTCTCAGGCGAGGAAAAAGCCATTGTCACCGATGTGGAGGGCACCACAAGAGATGCCATTGAGGAGTATATCACCATTGGCAACATAACCCTGCGCCTTGCCGACACCGCCGGCATAAGAGACACCGACGATGTAGTGGAAAAAATAGGCGTGCAAAAGTCGATGGAATATATTGACAAATCGGAGCTTATAATATATATATCCGATGCAGTAAGCGGACTTGACGAAAGAGATTATGACATCATAAGCTCCATTGGCGGCAAAAAGGCCATAGCCCTCATCAATAAGACCGATTCGGGCTCGGCAGTAGATAAAGATGAGCTGAAAAAGCATTTTGAATATGTGATAGAATTTTCGGTTAAGGAAGGAAAGGGCATATCTGAGCTGGAAGCGGCAATAGGGGAGCTTTTTGACATGGGCTCCATCAGTCACGACTGCGGCTCTGTTATCACCAACGCCCGCCACCGTGATGCACTCATCAAGGCAAAAGCGGCTATCGACTCTGCCAGAAATGCTCAGGAATGCGGCATTAGCGTGGACACCACTTTTATCGATCTGGAAGAGGCGGCGAGCGCTCTGGGTGAAATAGTGGGACTCACTGTGGCAGAAGAAATAGTGGACAAGATATTCCATAAATTCTGCATAGGAAAATAGCATCATAACTCAAAAGATAAATTGTTGTTTAGCAAATAATGCACTTCGCAGGTTTGGGTATACTTTTTCCGCTTCGGCTTCGAAACAGCAAGCCAAGCTTGCCGTTTCTGCAGAGTCGCTGCAAAAGCACACCCAAACCTTACAATATGCGAACCTGGCGCCAATGCTTTGGGATGTTCTCGGAGAAAACCTCTGCAGGCGAAGCCGAAGCCAGTTTTCGAAGAGAATATCCCAAAGCATTGGCAAGCAGTATGCAGCTAAACAATAATTTAATCACAATTTGTCATTTGTAAATTTGACTTAAAGGGGAATATCAATGAAAAAAATAACATCAGTTCTGCTTTGCGCAATTATGATTTTTGCTTCATTTTCATGTGTGCCAGCATATGCGGAGGGCGCAAGTGTGCAGCTTAGCACAGCTTTGGCGCCGAGTCTTATGGAAGGCGAGCTTGCCAGTGTCACATGCGAAATTTCAAACTCGGGTGCCAGTGTGAGCGCATGCATCGAATTGTACATAGACGGCAACCGCATTGAGGGCGGCTGTGAAAATTTTGTGCTTTCATCACAATGCAGTGAAAATTTTGATTTCACTGTTCCGTCAGGCCTCGACACTGAATTTCTGCACACCCTTTTGGTGCTTTTGCGCTACGGCAGCGGCTCGGAGCTTTATAGTGCCAACATATTCACCGTGCAAAAAACGGGCGAAATCTCGATGAAATTTTCATCGATGCCCCTCGGTGTCACCCAAGGGTGGGCGCTTTATTACGGGGTGGAATTTGAAGCTCCAAAGGGCAAGGCTTTTAAGGTTGATGCCTCGGCTTTTGTGCGCGGCGAAAATGTGGCAGGCACAAGCAAAGAGCTCATCATAAAAGACGGCATGCAGGAGATTGTGTATGTGAACGAAAGCTACAATCAAAGCGACCCGTCAGATTTTGACTTTGTATATAAAATTAACTCCAGCGGCAAAAACCCGGCCTTTGGCGAGATTAGCATATCATCACGAAATGAAGAAATCAGAAAGAAAATCACACCCGTTATTTTGCCTGCTACCATCAGCTACCGCACAAACGGTTATTCATATGCTTCGCTAAAAGGCTATGTTACAACTATAGAGGCGGGAGCGCAGGTTGAATATCTCAACCCCGACAACCACAATTCCATGAGTGCTGCCAAGGTTAAGCTGGCATCGGGGCTTGTTTGCTGGGTGCCTATGAGAGCAGTGAATCTTACAAAGCAAAATTTCACCATTGCCGACACACTCACTGACTTTGAAAGAGAAGTCTTTGTCAATGCAAGCGGCTATTCGAGCAAGACCCCATATCTTATATGGGTAAACAAGCAGCGCCAGAGGCTTACGGTGTTTTTGGACTCAAAGGGCAACTGGAGGGCTATAAACACCTTCCCCGTTGCCACAGGCAAAAATGCCACTCCAACTCCCACCGTGGTGTGTGAATACATATATAAAACCCGTTGGGTGACTGATGAATATATCTGCGACCCTGTGCTCGCGCTCTATGACGGCTATGCAATTCACAATCAGCCCGAAAGCCATTCGGGGCGCGTGATTGACTCCACAATGGGAAATCCCGCTTCGGCAGGGTGCATCAGAATGCTCAAAGAAGATGTGAGCTGGGTGCATTACTATGTGCCTGTTGGCACAACGGTGGTGCTCTATTAACATAATAAATAAAAAACGGTGTTGCAAAAATTTTGCAACACCGTTTTAATTTTTAATCAAACCATTTCTTCAGGTCTGAACACTTCGTCAAATTTTTCGGCAGTTAAAAAACCGAGTTCAACACAAGCTTCTTTGAGCGATATGTTGTCTTTGTATGCCTTCTTTGCGGTTTTTGCGGCATTTTCATACCCTATGTAAGGATTGAGTGCAGTGACGAGCATCAAAGAATTGTGCAGGTTGTGGTGCATTTTTTCTTTGTTTGCTATGATGCCTGATGCACAGTTTTTGTCAAATGAAACAATGGCATCGGCAAGGAGTCTTGCTGACTGCAGGAAGTTATATGCACACACAGGCATAAACACATTGAGCTCAAAGTTGCCCTGTGATGCCGCCATGCCAACTGCCACATCATTGCCCATTACCTGCACGGCAACCATGGTCACCGCTTCGCACTGGGTGGGGTTTACCTTGCCGGGCATAATGGAAGAGCCCGGCTCATTTTCGGGAATGAAGATTTCGCCCAGGCCGTCTCGGGGGCCTGATGCAAGCCAGCGCACATCGTTGGCAATCTTCATCATATCGGCAGCAAGAGCCTTTATTGCGCCATGAGCAAACACAAGCTCGTCTTTCGAGGTGAGCGCATGGAATTTGTTGGCAGCGGTCACAAATGGCTTGTGTGTGATGGCGGCAACCTCTTTTGCCACAACCTCGCCAAAGGCTTTGGGAGCATTGAGTCCTGTGCCCACTGCTGTTCCGCCGAGAGCAAGCTCATAGAGCGGCTCGATGGAACGAGTGATGAGGTCAATGTCTTTTTCGAGGCTTGAGCGCCACCCGCTGATTTCCTGACTGAATGTGATGGGAGTTGCATCCTGAAGATGGGTACGCCCGCTTTTAATGATGCCTTCATTTTCTGCTTCGAGCCTTTTGAATGTGTCTACAAGCTGGCGAACTGCGGGTAGGAGCTTATCTTCAATCATGAGCACTGCAGCAATGTGCATTGCTGTGGGGAAGGTGTCGTTTGAAGATTGACTCATATTGACATCATCATTTGGATGCAGGAGCTTTTCGCCCGCAATCTGATTGCCCCTGTTGGCAATCACTTCGTTGGCATTCATGTTGGATTGTGTGCCCGAGCCTGTTTGCCATACAACAAGCGGAAAATGCTCATTGAGCTTGCCTGCCAT
>JAFVSB010000033.1 GCA_017503945.1 Clostridia bacterium | reverse complement strand
TTTTCAGATTGAGCTCTTTGCTGTCAATCTCAGCGTCAATATTCAAAACAGGAGTCAAAATGTCTTTGGTCAGAATTAATTTGGCGTACTCGTTTATTCTTTTTCTGAAAACATCCACCTTGTCGCAATCAAGCGAAAATCCTGCCGCAAGCTCATGACCGCCAAATTTTGTGAGCAAATCTTCGCAAGCGCTCAGCGCATCAAAAAGATTGAATCCGCTTATACTCCTGCCCGAAGCTTTTGCACATCCGTCAGAGCCGAGCGAAATAACCGTGCAGGGTTTATAGAATTTATCTGTGATTTTTGATGCAACAATACCAATTACCCCATGATGCCAGCCTTCTTTTGCCACCACAATCACATCATCTTCATATAATTTATTTTCATCAATCATTTTAAGTGCTTCTTCAATGATTTCCTGCTCAGTATTCTGCCTTAGCTTGTTACCTTCATCAAGCTCTTTGGCAATTTTTATGGCTTCATCTTTGTTGTTGCACGCAAAAAGCCTCACAGAATTTTCAGCCGTAGCTATTCTCCCTGCAGCGTTGAGGCGCGGAGCAAGAGCAAAGCTTATGCTCGATGAGGTTATGAGCGAGATGTCTATACCGCTGACCTCCAAAAGTGCTTTCAGACCAATGTTTAGGGTGTGCTTCATCTTCTCGAGGCCATATGATGCAATAAACCTGTTTTCACCAACCAGTGGCACCATGTCTGCAATGGTGCCGATGCATGCAAACGGGCAATACTTGTCTAAAATGAGTTTGTCGCAACCACTAATAGCATACACAAGCTTAAAAGCAACCCCCACACCTGCAAGATTGCAATTGGGGTATACATTGCCCGGCAGCTTAGGGTTTATAACAGCAACAGCCGATGGCAAAACATTTCCCGGGGTATGATGATCGGTTACTATCACATCAATTCCCTTTGAGGCCGCGTAGCCAACTTCCAAAAAAGCATTAATGCCAACATCAACCGTTATAATAAGAGTGGTTTGTTTTTCACAAAGCAAATCTATAGCTGAGTTGTTTAGCCCGTATCCTTCCGATGCTCTGTCGGGAATATAGTAGATAACCGAAGCACCAATTGATTTTAAATAGTCATATACAATATATGTGGATGTGATTCCGTCAACATCATAATCACCATACACCGCAATCATTTCACTCTCGGCCACAGCTTTTTTTATTCTGTCTGCTGCCGCCTGCATTCCTGAGAGCAAAAACGGATCCAAAAACTGCTTTTCATCAGCAAACAAAAAATCTCTGATTTCATCATCTGCTGTAATGCCGCGATTGACAAGGATTTTGGCCACAAGGTGTGACACGCCGAATTTATGTGATATGCTAAGTGCAAGATCATTGTCACAATCGTTGCAAATCCATTTTTTGTGAATTGACAATATAACACCAACTTTTCAAAACTTTTAAAAATAACTTAGTGATATTATAACATTTTTTCGTTTGCAGTGCAAGACAAAAAACATAGTTAAAAAGCCTTTTCTTCTTTATAATTGAACAAGTTTAACAAAATATTTGAAAAAGTGTTGACTTTAAGTAATATTTTTAGTAGACTCTATATATATGATAAAGATTTTTTGTGTTTGTTACATATCGAATTAAAGGAGCGTTGCTTGTATGTTTATAAAAGAAACAATTGTGCAAAATCAAGTTGGCCTTCATGCTCGTCCGGCCACATTTTTTATTCAGAAAGCCAATGAGTATAAGTCAATTATTTGGATATCCCGTGAGGAACGAAAAGTTAATGCAAAGAGTCTCCTTGGTGTGTTATCACTTGGTATAACCAAAGACACCGCAGTTACTATATCGGCTGAGGGTGTTGATGAGGAAGCTGCAGTAAATGGTCTTATTGATCTCATAACATCTGGTTTTGTTGAAACAGTATAAAAGCTTTGAATCCCTGCATAAAATCAATGCAGGGATTTGTTGTATCAAATGATCTTTTGGGTGATTGTATGCGAGAAATTGATGAAAAATTAAAAACGCTGCCTGATCGAAGCGGTGTTTATATAATGAAAGATGCATGTGGCAAAGTGATTTATGTTGGCAAGGCAAAAGTGCTCAAAAACCGCGTGCGTCAGTATTTCAGAGGTCACAACCATGCCCCTAAAGTGGCAAAAATGATAGAAAATATTGCTGATTTTGAATATATCATTACCGATAGTGAAAAAGAAGCACTGATTTTGGAAAACAATCTCATCAAAGAGAACCAGCCCAAATATAATATTCTTCTCAAAGATGACAAAACCTATCCTTTCATCAAAGTGACACTTGGGCAGGATTTTCCCAAAGTGATGATTACAAGGCGTGTAATTCGTGACGGTGCCCGATATTTTGGTCCGTATTGCAGCAATTTCAGCCTCAAGGAGCTATTGGCACTAATAAATGAAGTGTTTTCTGTCAGAGTGTGCAACAAAAATATCACCGAAAATAAGCTCGAACAAAGGCCGTGCCTGTATCATCAGCTTGGTAAATGCAGTGCGCCATGCTGTGGCAAAATAAGCAAAGAAGCCTACCGCAAAAACATTGACAATGTGATTTCGTTTTTAAATGGCAAATACGACAAAGCCATATCCATAATCAACGAAAAAATGAAAATTGCAGCAAGCCAACTCGATTTTGAAACCGCCGCCAAATGGCGCGACTGCATTGCAGCGGTTTCGCTGCTTGAAGATAATCAAAAAATCGTATCTGCCACAG
>JAFVSB010000003.1 GCA_017503945.1 Clostridia bacterium | reverse complement strand
CCAAAGCAGTAAAAGTCATCACAAGTGACGATTGCAGCTATTTGGGAGCCAAAAATGAGAAAGCCAAGCACGAAACTGTAATCAACATGGACAAAAAAATCAAGGCCCCTGTCCAAAAAGGTGATTTGGCAGGCAGCCTTGTTGTAAACATCAACGGCAAAGAATTTAAAAAAATTGACTTGATTTGTGCCGAAAGCGTAGAAAAAGTAAGCTATGGTTATGTGCTCAGAGAGCTTTTAGCGGATTGGCTGTGTTAAATTCTTCTTTAAGAAGTCCATAGAAGATGGTATCGTGATATTCACCGTTTGAAAAAGCCATCTGGCGAAGGCGTCCTTCATATTTAAAGCCTAATTTTTCATGAAATTTAATCGATGGAGTATTATAATCATATATATATACATTCACTTTGTTGTATCGTAGTTCATTAAAGTAGTAATTTAGCATGATTTTGGCAGCTTCTGATGCCATGCCACAGCCTTGAAATTCTTTTAGCATAAAAAGTCCGTATTTAAATGTGCCGTTTCTGGAGTCACAATCAAATGTAATGATAAATCCGGCACTCTTGTGGTCGAGCGTTTCAATGACAAACAGATAATCATCTTTATTTGTCTTTTCTTTTTCGTATGACTCAATTTTCTTTGATATCTGCTCATTTGAAAGAGGAAAGTCAATATAGTCATATCTTCTGGCAGTTTCTGTGTCAAAATCGCCGTTATTATCGATGAAAAGACCGTAGTCGTTGGCATTGGCTGCTCTTAGTCTTACTTTGTTTCCTTTCCAGAAATTTTCCATTTTACATATCTCCTTACAGGTGGAATTGTTATTATGGTCACAATATTAAAAAACATAAAATCTGTGTTGTCAAATATAAGAAGGGAGCACATAAGTGCTTTTGCTGCATATTCTGCATTTTTTCTTGTTCTTTCACTTTTACCAATGCTTATGCTTGTGCTGTCTATAATTAAAGCGGTAGATGTAGACACATCGGTATTGCAGGGTATGCTCAAATCATACACAACTGCGCAGCAAAATCAACTGATGAATTATCTGCTTGATGACATCTCCATATCTCCTCCTGCTATTATTTCATTCAGCACTCTGTTTACTGCCTGGTCAGCAGGCAAAGCATTTCATGCCCTTGGTCAGGGATTTGGGGCAGTGCTTAAAACGGAGTCTCAAAAAAGCTATTTTTTTTTGAGACTCCGTAGCCTTATTTATTCACTATTATTTGCAATACTGTTTGTGTTTATCATAATATTAGGCTTGTTTGGTAATCATGTGTCAATTTTGATTGCAAATATATTCCCCCGATATTACAGCTGGTACACCTTCGCAAGCTCCATGCGCATGGTTTTCACACTATTTGTTTTGTTTGGTGTCATCGCACTCATATACCGGTTTGTTCCCGATTGGGGAATCGCTTTTGAAAATTCCCCACGCGAAAAGCCAAAAATTAAATCAATTTGTTTTTCAGCCATGCTCAGTGCCATTGCAATACAGGGCTACACATATCTATTTTCGATATATGTTACTATTGTTTCTCAAAATTCAAATGCATTCGGTGGCATGAGCACACTTGCTGCAATCCTTTTGTGGATATATGGAACCTTGTATATAATACTGTTAGGCTTCAGGCTGACAGCTTATTTCAATGCTCATTGATTTTCGCTCACACTGACATACTTGCTCCATGAGTTGTCTTTAAATATTTCAATAGCCTTTTTATACGAGTTGTTTTGCATAACATTTGCAGCTCTGAGTATCTCATCAAGCTTTAGCTGAGTGGTTATATCTGCTACGCCATAAGGGTATAGCTGAGTTTTTTTCTGAAGACTGTAGATAGCATTATATGTGCGTTCATCGAAGATTTTGTCAGGAAGTCCGATGCTATAGCCCAAAAGGTAGAGCCTTTCTTCCACTGCAAGCACATCATTGCCCTCGTCTCCAAGCTTAAGAACTCTGTCGTAGGTGAATTTTTCAAGATTTGCGCGGTTGTAGGGTACCATCTTATCCTCTGCCTCAATGTGAGGCTTCACGCCGATGCCATTAATTTTATTGCCGAGTGGTGATAAAAATTCTGCCTCAGTAAGCTTCACACCACCGCCTATATTGAAGCGAGTGATGTTTTGCATAGTGCCTTTGCCAAATGTTGTTGTTCCTATTACCACGCCCACTTTTGTGTCCTTTACTGCAGCGGCAAAAGCCTCTGAAGCACTTGCACTGTTTGAATTCACTAAAACTGCAAGGTTATATTTAACCTGAGGATTTTCAGCATAAAGCGTTATGTTGTTAAAAGGATTTTTATATTCCAGTGTTATAGCCGGACCTGTAGGAATAAACAGCGAACACATATCCACCAGTGAATTCAAAGCACCGCCTGGGTTGTTTCTAAGATCCAATATCACCTTTGTTATGCCTTTTTCATCAAAGCTTTTGAGTGCCTTTTTGGTAAGCTCGGTAGAGTGGTCATTAAAATCACTTATCGTTATATATCCAATAGTATCATCTTCAACAGTCTGATAAAAGCCCGATTCAATGACAACCTTTCGTCTGATGGGGTTTACTTCAAAGGAGATGCCATTTCTGAGTATTGTAAGATTCACGGGTGTGTTTTCTTCACCCATCACTTTGCTTTGAGCAAGGCTTATGTCCATGCCGGCAATTGAAATGTCGCCAACCTTGGTGATTACATCTCCAACCATGAGGCCCGCTTCTTTGGCAGGGGTGTTGTCATACACGGTTGTAATCAAAAGCCCCTCATCAACTGTGGTAATAACCACACCAATACCGCAAAATTCACCATTCACATTTTCAATGAAGCTGTCAAGCTCCTCCTGAGTATAATACACGCTGTAGTCATCAAGAGAGTCAAACATTGCAGCTAAAATCTCTTCAAGCAATTCAGGTTTTTCTTTAAGCAATGTTTTGAGCGTGTCTTTGTATATCCCTTCTCTTGATGTGTCAAATTTGTATCTGGACATTATAAGTCTTACAGCTGCATCAAAGTATTTGCCTGCAGTTTCGCCATCAATGGCATCATCTGATGCATAGGCTAAACTATTTGTTGCTATCGAAATAACACAAAGCAAAGTCAAAAGCAATGTCAGAGTTTTTTTAAAAAATTTTTTCATTGTATTTGGTTACCTTTCAATAAAGATGCGATGTTAATCACATTTTTTCGGGCGCATCAATTTTTAAGATAGAGAACACATTTTTGATGACATTTTTTGTTGTGTGGCAAAGGAGCAGCCTTGCTTGCATTAGTGCTTCATCATCACATTTTACTCTGCAGCTGTTGTAGAAAGAATGGAACAAAGCCGACAAATCCATCACATATCTTGTTAGCTTGCTCGGTTCCATCGAGAGAGAACTGAGGTATATTTCGTTTGGATATGAAATTATTTTTTCAATTAGCTCAGTTTCAGCATCTTCTTTTAAGAGTGTGAGGTCAATGTTATTAATATCATCAAGAGCTATGCCTTCTTCGGCAAGATTACGGATTATGCTTGCAATTCTTGCATGAGCATACTGCACATAGAAAACGGGGTTTTCGTTGTTTTGAGCAATTGCAAGGTCAAGGTCAAATTCAAGATGGCTTCCTGCCTGACGAAGATTAAAGAAAAATCGAGCTGCATCTATGCCAATATCTTCAACCAGGTCAGACAAGGTTATCATTTCGCCTGTTCGCTTCGACATTCTCTCGGCACTTCCGTCTTTCATAAGTCGTACAAGCTGCATTATGATAATTTCAAGCTTAGAACCATCACAACCTATGGCATCCAT
>JAFVSB010000032.1 GCA_017503945.1 Clostridia bacterium | reverse complement strand
TATGTTGCAAATGATGCTGTTATCAGCGAGGCACAAAAAGATGAAGCGTTAGTAAAAGGTGATATTCTCCAGTTGACCTTTGATAACGACGGCAGAGCGTCCGTTATCGAAAAGATTATGGACTACGATCCCACCGCTGCATTCCCCAAAAAATCGCTTCCTGGCCTCGGCGGTTCTACCGGTCTTTATGGTGAATACACCAAGCTTTTGGGTGAGGTAACCCATGTTGATCATACTAACTATAGATTCACTGTGAACTACGGTGCAGAACAAGACGCTGTTCTGGGTTATGATGCTTATCTTGCCAAGATAACTGTGTTTGACAGATCAGAAGGTAAGGTATATGATATTCCCTCCACCAGCCTTATGGTAGGCGACGATGTGGTAATTCTCAACTACCGTTATCAGGCTAGAGCAATGATAGCCTACAGAGATTAATCTGCACGATTTGGAACAACAGTTTAGTATTTGAAAGGACAGATATCAATGGCTTTATCAGATCATATTATAACAAAAGTAGAGCCTTTAAAGGTAAGAACAAGATTGCCGCGTTTTGCCGGCAAGAATGCCAAAATTGCTGCTCATTATTATGGCATTGATTTGTCTATCATTGAAATAACAACCAATCATGGCGTGCATGGCTTCGGCATCGGTCTGTATAGCAGACCGATGGTCGCAGCCCTCAAAGGAAAGCGCGTGTCCGATGTGTTTGACCCTGCAGTGGGCATTCTTGATTCGGTGCTTTTCCAGGCAGACCTTGCACTCCATGATCTTGCAGGCAAAATCCTCGGCATCCCTGTTAAAAAGATGATTTCAGACACCTGCCTCGACACTGTGGAATGTTATGACGGTGCCATCTACATGAATGACATTAGTCCCGACAGAGCCCCCGGCGGCATTGCAGGCATCATCGAAAACTGCCGTTATGATCGTGAGGTTCTCGGTTTCAGAGATTTCAAGGTTAAAATAGGCAGAGGTTTTAAATGGATGGAACTCGAAGAGGGCTTGCAGAGAGACATCGATGTTGTGCGCGAAATCAGAAAGCATTTCCCCGACAGCCGCATCATGGTAGATGCCAACGATGCCTACAGTGTTGAATCAACAATTCGCTATATGGATGCACTCAAGGACTGTGGCATATACTGGATTGAGGAACCCTTTAAAGAAAACAAAGATGACCTCAAAATCCTGAAAGAATATCTTGCTAAAAATAGCCCGAACACTCTCATTGCCGATGGCGAATGGGCTCCCGAATACATTCACACCGCTGAAACAATCGGCGTGGTGGAAGACCTTGCAAAAGAAGGTCTTTTGGATGTTCTCCTTATGGACACCTACGAATTCGGATTTACCAACTGGCGCAAATACATGAGCAAGGTAAAAGAGCTCGGCGTAAAAGCATCACCCCACAGCTGGGCAACCAACCTCAAAACATTCTATGCTTCTCATCTTTCTGCTGCTTATGGCGAAAGTATGGTAGAAGCCTTGGAGGGCGTTGGTGACACCATAGAAGGCGTTGATTTTGGCGATTATGCTATGGTAGACGGTAAGCTCAAAGTGTCTGATGCTCCCGGCTTTGGCGTAGAACTCATCTGGGGCAGCAAATATTAATTGTATATCAGGGAGGAAAAATTTTGAAAACCAAACTTGAAAATGCAATTAAAGATGCTCAGGCTAAGGTTGACTCTTGCCTCAAAACCTTCACCTTCGCATTTCCCGGTGCACAAAGCAACGGATATGTGTATGAGCCCACCGCAGAATTCGGATGGACCGAAGGCTTCTGGACCGGAATCCTCTGGATTTTATATGAGTTCACAGGCAACGAAGAATATAAAAACGCAGCAGAAATACAGTGTGGAATTTTTAAACTCCGCGAAGAAAAAGACGTAAAGCTCGACCATCACGACATGGGCTTCCTCTATAGTCTTTCGTGTGTTGCTGCCTACAAAATCACAGGTGATGATAAATACAAAGCCACAGCTCTCAAAGCTGCCGACAGACTCTGCCGCAGGTTCAGAGAAAAAGGTCAGTTTTTGCAGGCATGGGCAATGCCGGTTTGTCTTATCATAGACACCCTTCTGAACATTCCCCTGCTTCACTGGGCGAGTGAGGTAAGCGGCGATGCCAAATATGCCGACATTGCAAAAGCTCATCTTGACACAGCTTTGGAAACTATCATCAGAGATGATTTTACAACCCGTCACATATATATGTTTGACGCTGAAACAGGAGAACGCCTGCGTGGTATAGCTGGCCAGGCCTACAGCGCTGATAGCTGTTGGGCAAGAGGTCAGGCGTGGGCTATAGCGGGGCTTGCCATAAGCTATTCTTACACCAAGGATGAAAAGCTCATCCCCTTCTTCAATGGTGTTACCGAGCATTTTATAAACAACCTTCCCGCCGATTATATTCCTTATTGGGATTTGGTTTTCACAAGTGGAAACGAACCCAGGGATACCTCGGCGGCAGCGATTGCAATCTGCGGCATACTGGAAATGGGCAAACACATACCCAATCCGAAATTTGAAGAAGCGGCAGACAAAATGCTCATTTCTCTTATGGATAACTACACAACCCGTAACCTGAAATTCTCAAACGGACTTTTGACCGATGCCATGTATGACCGCAACAGAGGTCATGGCAGCGAGTGCAACATCTGGGGCGATTATTTTTATCTTGAAGCAATAATCAGAAAAACCAAAAACTGGAACAGATATTGGTAATAAAACAGGGAGGTAGTAAATATGAAAAAATTGACCAAACTCATTGCTGCCGTTTCAGCAGTTGCCTTAATTGCAGGCTCAATTGCAGGATGCAGCAAAAATGGTGGCTCCGACCGCGTTCAGACAGACGGTAAAAACTTTACCTACTGGACAATAATGCAGGGTGAATCCTCTGTATCACTTAAGAGCTACAACGAAATGCTGATGTGGCAAGAGCTTGAAAAAAGAACAGGCGTTCACATCGACTTCATTCACCCCCTCGAGGGCTCCACAGGTCAGGAAGCATTCATGACAATGGTTGCATCAAGCGACAAACCCGACTTTATTGAATATGTATGGAGTGTATACATAGGCGGCGCTCAGGCGGCTATTGATGATGGTGTTATCATTGCTTTGAATGATTACCTTGAGGATTATGCCCCCAACTACTATGACTACATGGAAGGCGAAAAGGGCAAAGCTGCAGACTATCGCTACAAGCTCATGGCAACAACCGAAAAAGGTAACTACTATGGCTTCAATGTTCTCAATGTTGGTGACGCTAAAGCCTTTGCAGGTCTTTATGTAAGAGGCGACAAGCTCGAAGAATGGAACATGGCTCGCCCTGAAACCATCGACGAATGGACAGCACTCTTTGCCAAAGCTAAAGCAGAAGGTTTTTCAAAACCCTTCACAGGTGTTATAGATGTATTCTCATTCCAGTCAGCTCGTACTCACTCCTTTAACACTGCATACAATGTAGGTAAAGACTTCTATCTTGAAGATGATAAAGTAGTTTTCGGACCATTCCAGCCGGGCTTCAAAGAATATGTAGCTCAGCTTGCTGAGTGGAGAAAAGCAGGGTACATCGACACTGGATTTGTAACCAATGACAATGCAAAAGTTGAAGGCAACATGGCCAACGACATCTCCATCGCTTCTTGGGGCTTCATCGGTGGTGCAATGGGTAAAATTACTCCTGCTGCAAGAGAAAAGAACCCCAACTTCAGCCTTGTTGCATGTCCTGCACCTGCTGCAAACAAAGGTGAAATTCCCAAGTTCCAGATGAGATACAACGAAGCCACAGCTACAGCTGTTGGTATCTCTCCCGAATGTGGCAACTACGAAGCTGCAGTTGCATGGTATGATTATATCTACAGCGAAGAGGGTGTAGCTCTCCAGGTATTTGGTGTTGAAGGTGACACCTACACTGTTGAAGAAATCGATGGTGAAAAACACTATGTATACACCGACAAGATCATCAACCACGAGGGTCTTGATTCCATGGGAACTGCTCTTTACAAATACATGCTCCCCGCTAACCACCCCGGTTACAACCAGCATGCAGACTATCTCAACGGATACTATCAGTATGAAGAGCAGAGAGAAGCTCTCGAAATCTGGAACAGAGCATCCGACATTGCCGGAAGTGTTGTACTTCCCACACTTTCCTACACTGAGGAAGAACTCGAAGAAAACACCACTATAAAAGAAATTGCTAACCCTGCTTTGGAAGTTGCAATCTGTGATATCATCCTTGGTAAGAAATCAATCGACACCTATGATGATGCAGTTGCAGAAGCAAAAGCCAACGGCTACGATGATTATATTGCAAATCAGCAGGCTGCATATGACAGATACCTTGCAAAGCTTGAAAAATAATCGTTTATAGCATTTTCGTTGCAAAAGCAATAAAAAACCCACCGGTTTTGTGCCGGTGGGTTTTTTGCGTGTTGGCAACTGGCTAAATGCATTTTTCTTGACTTTTATCGGGCTGCACGATATAATTATAAAAAAGAGTCACACATGTCATTGCGGCTAATGAAATGTGCGACCGCAACAGAGTCCATGACAGATTCGTTGCAAAGATGAATTAATAATTGATTTTGCTTTTTTATTTTATATGGTAAAAAGTTACTGTTGAGTTTTGGGTGTGTTATAGGATATGGAATACAACAAAAAAAATAAACCCGCTATTAAACTAAAGATATCGGATATTAAGCTGCAGGTCATTCGTATAAATGATACTCCGCAAATGAGTATGTGGCAAGATACTAATGATTTGATTGCTCAGGTTCACACTCATCTGTCCTACGAAGTGATTTTTGTCACCCGTGGCCCTCTTGAGGTGCGGACCTACGAAACCAGTTTGTTTTTTGACAGGGGGATTGTAATAATCCCCCCCAATCTGAGCCATGTCACAATTCCGAGTGACGAAGAATGCTTTTGCCTGTTGTTTGTAATTGAGAAACCAAAGCATGACAACCCAAGGGCTGCATGTCTTAACGATTATTTGCAAAAAGGTATATGCAATTTTGAGCTTTCCGATGATGTAGACTATTATATCCGCGCTTTTTCACGCAAGAGCAGTGAAAATACTCATAGTGCAGAAAAAGCCGCAAATCTTTTGGCTGAGCTTATTTTTCGGGAAATCATATCCCGTATACCTTCAATGGATATGTCTGGCGATACCAAGTCTGAATCTTGGTGTATAGGAGCTATTGAAAGCTATATCAACACCCATATAAAAGAAAAAATAACCCTTTCTGATGTTGCCAATCATGTGTACATGAGCAACAAGCTGGTTTCCAGAATTATTATGCGTGAATACAAAATGCCGCTCTCTGAGCTCATTACCCAAAAAAAGCTTCAGATTGCACAGGCGCTTTTGAAAAAAACGGATAAAAAGGTTAAGGAAATAGCAACCACAGTTAACATGGGAATGGAAAATTATTTCTACACCATATTCAAAAAACACTATGGTGTTTCGCCCATGGAATACCGAAAAATGTGCAGAGAATCAGACAAGCAAGATTGATTTTTCTGCCAAACAAAAGCAATAATTAAACCACCGGTTTTGTGCCGGTGGTTTTTTGTGTTTTGACAAAATTAAGTAAATGCGGTTGCTATAATATTTTTTGGTTATTATCATATTATATTACTATGAGCTTTAATTTATAATAGCTCAGATTACTCTGATCCAAATCATCAAAAGAAAGGTGATATCACAATGACCACAGGCGAAAAAACATCAGCTTTACATCAGCCGACAGGTGCAGCCAAATATTTTGGCACCGATGGCTTTCGCGGAGAGGCAAATGTGGAGCTCACTTCCATTCAGGCATACAAGGTGGGCAGGTTTTTGGGGTGGTATTTTTCATCGCGGCTTTGCGGCAATGCCAAAGCCAATCGGCGAGCGCGCATAGTCATTGGCAAAGATACGCGCCGTTCAAGCTATATGCTCGAATATTCCATCGCTGCAGGCATCACGGCGTCGGGCGCCGATGCATACATGCTTCATGTTACCACCACACCCAGTGTGTCATATGTTACCCGTCAGGACGAATTTGACTGCGGCATCATGATAACCGCGTCGCACAATCCGTTTTATGACAATGGCATCAAGGTGATAAACCGCTATGGCGAAAAGCTCGATGATGCCACCACAGCTCTCATTGAGGCATATCTCGACGGTGACCTTTCAGCCATTGGTGTGTCGGGCAGTGACCTGCCATTTGCTCAAAAAGAGCGCATTGGGTGCATTGTGGACTATGTATCGGGCAGAAATCGCTATGTAGGCTATCTTATCTCATTGGCATCTCATTCCTATAAGCATCTTAAAATAGGCCTTGATTGTGCCAATGGTGCATCGTGGATGATTGCAAAGTCGGTGTTTGGCGCGCTTGGCGCTCAGGTCACGGTTATTGGTGCTGAGCCCGACGGGCTCAATGTAAACAGTGGTTGTGGCTCCACTCATATGGAAAGACTGTGTGCCCTTGTGAAGGAGCAGCACCTTGATGTTGGCTTTGCTTTCGATGGCGATGCCGACAGGTGCATTGCGGTGGACAGTGGCGGCAATATAATCGATGGCGACATCATGCTCTATATTCTCGGCAAGCGTCTCAAATCACGGGGCATGCTCAGCTCTGACACTGTTGTGGCAACCGTGATGTCAAACAGTGCTCTTGTGAAAAGTCTTGATACAATTGGCATAAAATGTGTTCAGACCACAGTGGGTGACCGCTTTGTGTATGAATGTATGCAGCAAAATGACTATAGTCTGGGTGGTGAGCAGTCGGGGCACATAATCATCAAAAAATATGCCACCACGGGCGATGGCTTGCTCACTGCAATCATGCTTGCCGAAGAAATGTGCGACACTAAGCTCTCGCTTTCATCACTTGCCAAAGATGTGAAGCTGTATCCGCAGTATGTTTGCAATATCCGTGTGCGCAACAAAGATGCCGTGCTTTCAGACAGGGAGGTTTTATCACGGGTGGCAGCAGTTGAAAAGCTTATAGACGGCAATGGCAGGGTGCTGCTTCGAAAAAGCGGCACAGAGAGCGTTGTGCGCGTTATGATAGAGGCGCAAAGCCTTGCTCTTTGCAAGGAATATGCCGACCGTATTGCCAAAGTAATCTATGAGAGGGGATACGGCGTTGAATAAAAGTGTGCTCACAAAAGAACTCTTTTTTGATGTTCCGAAATATTTACAGGAGCTTTTTGAAAGGTGCAAGTATGCATGGCAAATAATTCCCGAAATTAAAGATGTGGCAGCAGAGCTATTGAAGCAGGGCATACGCGGCTACAGTCTGATAGCAGACGGTGTGCTCGTGGGAGAAAATGTGAGCATAGCACCCACAGCCACCATCATTGGTCCGTGCATAATAGGGGAGGGAAGCGAGCTACGCCCAGGTGCATACATCAGAGGCAATGTCATCATTGGCAAAAATTGTGTGGTGGGCAACTCCTGTGAACTAAAAAATTGCATTTTGCTTGACTTTTGCCAGGTTCCGCACTATAATTATATAGGAGATTCCGTTCTTGGCAATCATTGCCATATGGGAGCAGGGGCAATATGCTCCAATCTCAAAGCTGACGGCACTAGTGTTGTTGTGCGCGCAGAGTGCAGCTATGACACAGCTCTTCGCAAAATGGGTGCCATTGTGGCAGATTATGCCGATGTTGGGTGCGGATGTGTACTCAATCCCGGAACGGTTATCGGCCGCGGCACCTCGGTGTATCCGCTCACCTCGCTAAGAGGGGTTATTGCTTCGGGGTGCATAGTAAAAAGTGCAGACAATATTATTGTGCGCAGACAATAGCGTTCATTTTTAAGGAGGACTCTTAGTTATGAAATTCATCACCACCGATTCTTATGACAAACTCAGCCGTATGGCAGCTGATCTCATTGCTGCTCAGGTTATCATCAAGCCCGATTGTGTGCTTGGTCTTGCCACAGGCTCATCACCCCTTGGCACATATGCAAATCTTGCAAAAAAATGTGCCGATGGCGATGTTGATTTTTCGCATGTTACAAGTGTTAATCTCGATGAGTATGCAGGTCTTGACGGCACCAATGACCAGAGCTACCGTTATTTTATGGACACCAATCTTTTCTCAAAGATAAACATCTGCCCCGAAAAGACTCATGTGCCCAACGGTTGTGCCGATGACCTTGCCTCAGAGGGTGCTCGCTATGACGAGCTCATTGCAAGCCTTGGCGGCATCGACCTCCAGCTTCTCGGCATAGGTCTCGATGGTCACATCGGCTTTAACGAGCCCGATGAGTTCTTCACCAAAGAAACCCACGAGGTAGAGCTTGACCCATCTACCATTGAAGCCAACGCCCGTTTCTTTGCTTCAAAAGATGATGTGCCCACCAAAGCCATCACCATGGGCATGATGTCTATCATGCAGGCAAAGAAAATCCTTCTCATTGCCAATGGTGCAAACAAGAAGGATATTCTTGACAAAGCTTTCAACGGTCCCATCACTCCTATGGTGCCTGCATCAATTTTGCAGCTTCATAGCGATGTGACTGTTATCTATAGTGAAAACTGATATATAAATCATTAATTATAAAAAATCACATCGGGAGCGATGTGATTTTTTGTTTGACTGAAAAACTAAAAAAACGATACCAGTTTGGTATCGTTTTTTTCTGAGCCATCGGAGAAGCGTAAGCTTCGCTTCCGCCTTGCTTGCCGACCGTTTGCTTTCGCAAACAGTACCCGGCGGCGCACCTTTTTGCTACAAAATATGCCACCGGCATATTTTGCTTAACGCAAAAACTCTCTCAGAGTTCGAATCTCCTCGGCAACAAAAAAAGAACGCATACTAGCGTTCTTTTTTTTATGAGCCATCGGAGATTCGAACTCCGGACACCTTGATTAAAAGTCAAGTGCTCTGCCGGCTGAGCTAATGGCCCGTATTTAGTTTTATATAAAAGGTCTGAGACCTTTGCCCATAAAGGAGCTGGGCTGGCAGGACTCGAACCTACGAAATGCCAGAATCAAAATCTGGTGCCTTACCGACTTGGCTACAGCCCAATACTAAGAAAAAAGTGGGGTGGGTAACCGGACTCGAACCGGTGACATCCAGAACCACAATCTGGCGCTCTACCGACTGAACTATACCCACCATATGTGGTAAGTCTCACCCTCAACAAGCTTTAAAGAGACGCGCCTGGAGAGACTCGAACTCCCGACCCACTGCTTAGAAGGCAGTTGCTCTATCCAGCTGAGCTACAGGCGCAT
>JAFVSB010000031.1 GCA_017503945.1 Clostridia bacterium | reverse complement strand
TATCATCGGCAAAATCATAATAATGAGAGGTAGACACTACCCTATCCACACCTTGCTGCATCAGCTGCGACAGCATTTGCAAAGAAGTCTCGATGTTGGGGGATCCGTCATCTACTCCGGCAAGGATATGCGTGTGAAAGTCTATAAGTTCGAAGCTTTCTTTCCACATATAAACACCTCTTAAGCAGTTGCGTTAATATCCGAACCCGTTTTGGGTGCGTGTTTTTACGCCACTGCATCGTTAAAATACTCGCAAATGCGTCAGCATTAGCTGCGTTTTTGCCTTGCATTGCCGCAAAAACACAGCACCGAAAATTTTCTGAACCTAAAACAAAGAAAAATTGTGACTTTTCAAGGCGGAAGGTCGAAGGAATACTAGCGTATTTCAAGACCGACAACGAAGAAAAGGTGCTATTTTTCTTGTTTTAGGCGAGTTCGGATACTAACGCAACTGCTTATTAATTTTTAGCAGCAGTTTCTTTTGACTTATCATCTTTTGAAGCAGATGTACGATCATATGAATAATAGCCATAGCGAACATAGCGGTTGCGTTTTTTGCCTCTTGATTTATATGTACCATACATATATTTGTCATCTTCGGCATCATTGAGAATGAAGCCGAGGATTTTGGCATTGGCAAACTTAAGAGAGCTAATGGCGCGCTCCACCATCTTATACATAGTATATTTCTGACGGGTAACAAGAATGATGCCGTTGCAGATTTTGGTAAGAAGCAGACCCTCGGTAACTATGTTGAGAGGGGGAGTGTCTATGAAAATATAGTCATATTTTTCACTAAGAGTAGCCAAGAGATCGGTCATAGCATCTGATGAAATAAGCTCTACAGGGTTTGGCGGGATGGCTCCGGATGTGAGACAGTCGAGATTTTCCTGAGAGGTATGAACTAAACAATCATCGAGTTTATCAAAGCCTGCAAGGATATTTGAAAGACCTTTTTCGTTGGTGAGTTTGAGATATCTGTGCACTCTGGGAGCACGAAGGTCAGCATCAATTACAAGCACTCTAACACCGATTTCGGCAAAAGTCTTGGCAAGATTGATACATGTGGTAGTTTTGCCCTCGCCAGCTGTTGAAGAGGAAATTACTACCTTTTTGCAGCCCTTTTCGTGATTGAGAGAAAACATGATGTTGGTTCTGGCGGCTTTATATGCCTCGATTACATCAAATGGAGTGTCTTGCGAGATGATTCTCTTTTCACTGTTCATCTTGCTGGCAAGACTTGTTGTGTCTGAGCTGATATTGATTTGTTTTATTTTTTTGGGTTTATTTTTCATATTCATAGTAAGCTTTGTCCTCCTTAATCAACATCCAGATTGGGTATACTGCCAAGCACAGCAACGCCGTATCTCGCCTTGATATCATCCTCATCTTTGTTGCGGGTGTCAAAGAGCTCTTTCAAAAAGACTACCGCGGCACCGAGAACTATACCAAGAAACATTCCGATGAAAGTGTTTTGCTTAACATTGGGAGATGATGTGGTGACGGGGAGGTCAGCATAGTCAATCACACTCATACGGCAACCGTCTATAACGCGGGTGATTTCCTGCTGAGCATTTCCAAGCAGAATCTCGAGCACGGCCTGAGCCTTTTGAGGGGTTGTGTCTGAGTATTTAATCTGGAGAATTTCTGTGCCGTTGGCAGAGTCCATTTTGAGGTTGGCTTTAATATAATTCAATGAAACTTCATCTGACTTCTTGCTTGTTTGCGCATTGTATGCATTGGCAATGTCTTCAAGGAAGGAATTGCCCGAAAGGATTTCGATGTATGTACCCACAAGGCGTTGGCTTACATTGATGTCATTGATATTGACACCTGCATTATCAGCCTTTTCAGAACCCGAAACATATACCTTGGCGGTAGATGTGTAAAGAGGTGTCATGAGAAAAGAGCTTATGGAAAAAGCCACTAAAGAGCCAATGATGGCAAAAATGAGAATTACCCACCAAAGCTTGAGGATTATCTCAAATATCTTGACAATATTAATTTCTTCTTTCAACAAAACCACTCCATTTTCCTATAATTAATATTATTATGTATTATAACAAATGTTGCAACAAAAATCAATAGTTTTGTTAGAATTTACATCTTGTAAATTAAGGATTTTTGTAAAAAAACAAACTCTCAAAATTTATTTTGAGAGTTTGAAAATAAATTATATTTTATCAAAAAAATCTTTCATCTTGTCAGCAAATGACTTGCGCTGCTTGTAGTTGATTTCACCTGTGAGCTCAGCCAGCTTTGCAATGACTTCTTTTTGCTCTGAAGTGAGATTTTTGGGCACTTCCACAGTGAATTTTACAAGCATATCGCCCCTTGCACCGCTTCTCACATGGGGAATACCCTTGCCGCGGAGTCTGACCACTGTTTCGGGCTGAGTGCCCTCGGGCACAGTGTAGGTCATTTTGCCGGGTTCATATTTTTTGTCGGGATCAAGAACGGGAATCTCAATGTCGGCACCTAAAGCTGCCTGCACAAAGGTGATGGGCACTTCGAGGTTTACATCATAGCCTGTGCGTGTGAACACACTGTGGCGCTTGATGGACACTGTGACGAGCAGGTCTCCTGCCGGTCCTCCCTTGGAGCCTGCATTGCCAAGACCGCGATAGCTCACCGTCTCACCTGCATTGATGCCTGCGGGGATATCAACCTCTATGTTTTTGGCGCGCTTCACCTTGCCCTTGCCGTTACATTTGGCACACGGGTTTTTGATGATGGTGCCCTCGCCGCGACAGTGACCGCAAACCTGGGTGTTTATCATCTGACCAAACATGGTGTTTTGCACGCTTTTTATCTGACCTGTACCGTTACAGTGCGGGCAGGTCTGCTTGTCGGAAGCGGATTTTGCACCACTGCCGTGACACTCTTCGCACTGCTCGATCACATAGATTTTGAGTTGTTTCTTTATGCCGAAAGCTGCCTCTTCAAATGAAAGAAGCACACTCTCTTCGATGTCGGAGCCACGGCGCGGACCGTTTCGGCGCCTTTGAGCGCCGCCAAAACCACCGCCAAACATGGATCCGAAAATATCACCAAGATCATCAAAACCCATGCCGCCAAATCCGCCAAAACCACCGCCTGCACCGCCGCCATAGCTGGGGTCAACTCCTGCAAAGCCAAACTGGTCATAGCGTGATTTTTTTTCGGAATCGCTGAGCACTTCATAGGCTTCGCCAATTTCTTTGAATTTGGCTTCTGCCTCTTTATCACCGGGATTAACATCGGGGTGATACTTTTTGGCAAGCTTTCGGTATGATCTTTTAATTTCATCGTCTGAGGCGCCTTTAGAGACGCCCAAGACTTCGTAATAATCTCTTTTATCTGCCATAATACCAATCCTGATTATTTATCGTCATCAACAACAGTGTAGTCACCGTCATATGTGCCGCCCTCGCCGCCTGCAGCACCGTCGGCACCGGGAGCACCCTGAGGATTTGCAGCCTGATACATTTTGGACGAAATCTCATAGAATTTCTGCTGAAGAGCGTCGGAAGCTGCTTTGATAGCTTCGGTGTCGGTGCCTTCCAAGGCTTTTTTCACATCGGCAATTTTAGCTTCGATATCAGACTTATCGGCAGCATCGAGCTTATCGCCAAAATCTGTCATGGCCTTTTCACACTGATAGCAAAGTGAATCAGCATTGTTGCGGGTGTCGATTTCTTCTTTGCGCTTTCTGTCTTCTTCAGCAAACTGTTCTGCTTCTTTTACAGCCTTTTCGATGTCTTCATCAGAAAGGTTGGTGCTTGCAGTGATAGTGATATCCTGAGCGTTGCCTGTGGCCATATCCTTGGCTGTTACCTTTACGATACCGTTGGCATCGATGTCAAAGCTTACTTCGATCTGCGGTACACCTCTGGGAGCAGGAGCAATGCCTGTAAGGCTGAATTTGCCGAGTGATTTATTGTAGGCTGCCATTTCTCTTTCGCCCTGAAGAATGTGAATTTCAACAGAGGTCTGATTGTCGGCAGCAGTTGAAAACACCTGTGTTTTCTTGGCAGGGATGGTGGTGTTTCTTTCGATGAGCTTGGTGCACACGCCGCCGAGAGTCTCGATGCCGAGTGAAAGCGGAGTTACATCAAGGAGCACGATGTCTTTTACATCACCTGCAAGCACACCAGCCTGAATAGCTGCACCCATAGCAACACACTCATCGGGGTTGATGCCCTTATGAGGCTCTTTGCCTATGAATTTTTTTACTGCTTCCTGAACTGCAGGAATACGCGAAGAACCGCCAACAAGGAGGACCTTGTTGATGTCAGCAGCTGAAAGACCTGCATCTTCCAAAGCTTTTCTGGTGGGTCCCATTGTTTTTTCAACGAGGTCGGCTGTGAGCTCTTCAAACTTGCTTCTGGAAAGAGTCACATCAAGATGCTTGGGACCTGTGGCATCGGCTGTGATAAAAGGAAGGTTTATGTTTGATGTGGTAACACCAGAGAGCTCAATCTTCGCTTTTTCGGCAGCTTCTTTGAGGCGCTGCATGGCAATCTTGTCAATGGAAAGGTCAATGCCGCTTTCTTTTTTGAATTCTTCGATGAGGTAAGTCATAATCTTTTCGTCAAAGTCATCACCGCCGAGGCGTGTGTTACCGCCTGTGGCAAGCACTTCAAAAAGACCATCGCCTATTTCAAGGATAGACACATCAAAGGTGCCGCCGCCAAGGTCATAAACCATGATTTTTTGCTCGTTGTCTTTGTCCATGCCATAGGCAAGAGCAGCAGCTGTGGGTTCGTTGATGATACGAAGCACTTCAAGACCTGCAATCTTACCTGCATCCTTGGTAGCCTGACGCTGAGAATCGTTGAAATATGCAGGCAC
>JAFVSB010000030.1 GCA_017503945.1 Clostridia bacterium | reverse complement strand
GTTGAACTTTACGAGCTCGTCTGAAGATCCATAAATAAAAAAGAACACCCACAGTGGTGTTCTTTTTTGTTTACAGACTTCCGTTGACACCATCATTGTGCCCTTCCATAATTTGTGGGTTGATATCCTTTTATATATGCGATAAGATATACATCGAACAATGACTAATTTAGTCGCATTGCAAAAGGAGGAAGTATTTAATGAATAAGCTCAAAAAACTTATTGCATCAGTCGCTGCCGCATCATTGCTTTCATCTGTGTCTTTTGCATCACTTCCCCAGGATGTGACCGGTACCGACATCGAAACCGAAGCCACCGTACTCGGTGCTCTTGAAATCATGGTCGGCGATGCAGATACAGGCGCTTTCAGACCAAATGACGCCATAAAGCGCTCAGAGGTTGCCAAGGTTGGTGTTGCACTCATGGGGCTTTCCAAAGTGGCAGATTCATCATCTGATGTGTCTTTTTATCCTGATGTAGACAAAAACCACTGGGCAAACGGTTTCATCAATGTGGCAAGCTCTCAGAAGCTTGTGGTTGGTGATGATGTGGGCACCTTCCGCCCCGATGACCAGATAAAATACAGCGAAGCCGTGACAATTCTCACAAGAGCGCTCGGCTATGAGCCTCAGGCGCTTGCAAAGGGCGGCTTTCCCACAGGATATATGTCAACTGCAAACTCCATCGGCCTCACCAAAGGTCTTTCGGGCAGTGCCGACAAGCTCATATCACGCGCAGACATTGCAAAGCTTGCCTACAATGCTCTTACCATCAACCTTATGGAACAGACTGGCTTTGGCACAAATGTGAGCTACGAGGTTACTGATAAAACACTGCTTGAAGATAAGCTAAGCACCACCTTAGTCATAGGCAAGGTGCAGGCTGTGGGCACATCAGTGATGGAAGGTGCCTCTGCTCTTTCCAAAAACGAAATCAACATTGGTGGTAAAATATATAACACAGGCTCTGCTGATGTGCGAAATGTGCTCGGCTTTACTGTAGATGCATATATAGCCAAAGACGGCAAAACTATAAAAGCAGTGGTGCCATCTGAGGGCAAAAACAACTCTGTGACAGTGAGTGCAGATTCTATTGCCAAGATTGAAAACTCGGGTTCCAATATGGCGCTTCATTATTACACCGACGGCGATGTGCGCCAAAAGACCATCAAAGCATCTCTCGTCTCTGGCGCTCAGATCATCTACAACGGCAAAGCAGCTTCTAAAGACAAATTTGCACTAATTGAGTCGGGCTCCATCACTATGCTTGATTCTGACGGAGACTCCAAATATGACACCGCGTTTGTAAATGAAACCGTAAATTATGTTGTAGACCAGGTATACAGTGCATCTGGCAAAATTACCGACAAATACAACATGGGCACTCTCTGGCTTGATTTTGAAGACGAATCCAAAACAGTTGTGCTGGAAAAAGGCGGAGTAAAAGCTACTCTTGATGACCTCAAAGAGTGGGATGTTGTCACAGTGACCAAGAGCGAAGACTCTGAGCTCATCTACGCCAAAGCTGTGCGCAATGCCATAGAGGGCAAAATCACCGAAAAAGACGAAGTGCATGTGTATATTGGCGGCAAAAAATACAAAGTGGCTGCCAACTACCCTTCATCACTCACTCTGGATGCTGATGGCACATTCTACCTCGATAATGAGGGCAAAATTGCAGCCTTCGACGGCAAAACTGCCAAAAGCTCCAACTATGCCTACCTTGAAGCTGCAGCGCTCACAGGCAGTATGGACAAGACCCTGAGCCTCAAGCTCTTCACCAAAGATGGCGAGCTTGCCACAAAGACAGGAGCCAGCAAAATAAAGGTGAATAATCAATCAGGGCTCACACCATCTGAGGCGCTTGAAAAAATAGGCGGCGGCAAGAAACTCATCACCTTTGAGACCAATGCCGACGGCAAGGTTACTGCCATTGGCACCTACAAAGAGTCGCATGCAATCGACGAGGATAGCTTCACTCTCAACCTCGACGAGCAAAATGTGGTATATCGCGCTGCATCATCAAAGCTCATGGCATCTGGCGCAAGCGTTTCGGTGGGTGCAAGCACCCTTATTCTGGACATTCCATCGGGCGGTGACGCAAGCGATTATGCAGTAAGGGGCAAGGACTTCTTTGCCGACGGGGGACTTTATGATGTGCAGGTGTTTGACATGACCGAAGACTACAAGGCTGGGGTAATCATTGTGACGAGCTCCGAGGCAAAAATTGATGAGAAGTCTGAAATAGCAGTGATAGACAGAGTTACAACCGCACGCAACGAAGACGGCGACACCGTGCACAAGGTGTATGTGTATTCACAGGGCAAAGAGCTTGTTCTCACCTCTGAAAATGACAAAACCTTTGTGAAAGAAGGCGGCTCGCTTGCATCACAGGGTGACATAATTCAGTATCGCACCAATGCAAAAGGCGAGGTAGACGCGATAAGTGTGCTCTTTAATGCATCGGCAAAAACAACCGAGTTCAAAAACAAAATATCAGATAATCTCACCACCATCTACGGCAAAATTACCAAAAAGTTTGCAGACTCTGTGAACATTCAGGTGTCGGGCGGTCAGACCGAAAACTATTCTACCGAGAATGTGACCGTGTATGTGTATGACAGCTCGCGCTCCAAAGCAAAGGTGAGCGTGGGTGACAGTGCAGACCTCAGCGTGCACGCAAATGACGGCAGCAGAGTGTTTGTGAGAATATACAAAGATGAAGTAAAAGAAATGGTTATTGTAAAATAACTTCACAGTAAAAAAGCAGGCTGAGCCTGCACCCATGTCGCGAGCCTAAACTGATTAACATCCGTTCTCGCGAACGAAATACAGCGCAATTTCCTATACAGTAAAAAAATGCCTGTTGTGTACACAACAGGCATTTTTGAATATTAAACTTATTTAGGCTGTTTGCCGATGTAAGCGAGGATACCACCGTCTACATAGAGAATATGGCCGTTTACAAAGTCTGATGCATCAGATGCAAGGAACACTGCAGGTCCGATGAGATCATCGGGATCGCCCCATCTTTCGGCAGGAGTCTTTGCAAGAATGAATGAATCAAAAGGATGCTTTGAGCCATCGGGCTGAACTTCACGAAGAGGTGCAGTCTGAGGTGTGGCAATGTAGCCGGGGCCGATGCCGTTGCACTGGGTGGTGTATGCGCCGTCTTCAG
>JAFVSB010000029.1 GCA_017503945.1 Clostridia bacterium | reverse complement strand
TGGCCGATACATATGGCGTTGATGTGCGCAAACCCGCCGTTTCGGCAAAGGAAGCTGTGCAGTATCTTTACATGGGATATCTTGCAGGCATAAAAGAAAACAACGGCGCCGCCACATCACTTGGCAGAACCTCAACCTTCCTTGATATATACATTCAAAGAGATCTCGAAGCAGGCATCATCACCGAAGCAGAAGCTCAGGAGCTCATCGATCAGCTCATCATCAAGCTTCGCCTTGTGCGCCACCTGCGTACACCCGAATACAACGAGCTCTTTGGCGGCGACCCCACATGGGTAACCGAAGCTGTGGGCGGCATTGGTCTTGACGGACGCCCCCTGGTTACAAAAACATCATTCAGATATCTGCACACCTTAATCAACCTGGGCACATCGCCCGAGCCAAACCTCACAGTGCTCTGGGACGAAGCATTGCCAGAAAACTTCAAAAAGTTCTGCGCAGAAATCTCCATCAAAACCGACTCTATCCAATATGAAAGTGACACCGTGATGCGTCCGCTTTATGGCGATGACTACGCCATTGCCTGCTGTGTATCGGCAATGAGAATGGGCAAGCAGATGCAGTTCTTTGGTGCAAGATGCAACATTGCAAAGAGTTTGCTTTATGCAATAAACGGCGGTGTGGATGAAATCAGCGGCAAGAAGGTTGTGCCCGGCGTTGAACCCATCACCGATGAAGTGCTCGATTATGACAAAGTGTGGGCAAATTATAAAAAAGTGCTCGAATATGTGGCAGGCATGTATGTAAAAGCCAACAACATCATTCACTTTATGCACGATAAATACGCCTACGAAGCAAGCCAGCTTGCCCTGCACGACACTGACCCCGAAAAGCTTATGGCGTTTGGTATTGCAGGTCTTTCTGTGGCAGCAGACAGCCTCTCGGCAATCAAATTTGCCAAGGTTATGCCCATCCGCAACGAAGACGGCCTGGCTATAGATTATGAAACAGTGGGCGAATTCCCCTGCTACGGCAATGATGACGATAATGTGGACAGCCTTGCTGTAGATATTGTAAAAACCTTTATCACAGAGCTCAAAAAACACAAGCTCTATCGTGATGCTAAGCACACACTCTCTGCTCTCACCATAACAAGTAATGTTATGTACGGCAAAAAAACAGGCTCCACCCCCGACGGCAGAAAGCTCGGCGAGCCTCTTGCTCCCGGTGCAAATCCCATGCACGGCAGAGACAAATCGGGCGCGCTTGCATCGCTCAACTCGGTTGCTAAGATTCCCTACAAGGATGTGTGTCAGGATGGTGTGTCCAACACATTCTCCATTGTGCCCGATGCTTTGGGCAAAACCAAAACAGAGCGCGTGGCAAACCTTGTGAACATTCTCGATGGTTATTTTGCACAGGGCTCTCAGCACCTCAATGTAAATGTTATGAACAGAGAGATGCTCATTGAAGCCTACGAAAATCCCGACAAATACCCCATGCTCACCATCAGGGTATCGGGCTATGCGGTTAACTTCCACCGCCTCTCCAAGGAGCAGCAAAGAGAAGTTATATCGCGTACATTCCACGAAAGAATATAACAAAAAGCAAAACAAAAAAAGCGTACAAATTTGTACGCTTTTTGTTTTGCTTTATTATTTTGTGCCGAAAATTCGGTCGCCTGCATCGCCCAAACCGGGTACGATGTAGCCATGCTCGTTGAGACATTCGTCTACATTGGCACAATATATCTCCACATCGCTGTGAGCTTCACTCAGGGCCTCAATGCCCTCAGGAGCAGCAATCAGGCAAAGGAACTTGATGTTTTTGCCGCCATATGATTTAATCTGGCCTATGGCATCTATTGCCGAGCCGCCTGTGGCAAGCATGGGGTCGACCACCACTATGAGCCTGTCTTCAATGTCGGGCGGGAGCTTGCAGTAGTATTCGTGAGGCTGGAGGGTCTCTTCGTCACGATACATGCCAATGTGACCCACCTTGGCAGATGGCACAAGATTGAGAAGTCCGTTTACCATGCCCAGTCCTGCCCTTAAAATAGGCACAACAGCGAGCTTTTTACCTTTGATGACTTTTTGTTTTGTCTTGCAGATGGGGGTTTCTATTTCTACCTCTTCAAGCGGAAGGTCACGCAGTGCCTCATAACACATAAGCATGGTGATTTCTTCCACAGATTCTCTGAATTCTTTGTTTGAAGTGGCAACATCTCTGAGAATTGATGTTTTGTGTTGAATTAACGGATGGTCAAAAATTGTTACTCTGCCCATATCAGATATGCTCCTTTATTGTTCTTCTTTTGCCTTGGACACAACGAGGTTAACTATGATGCCAAGAATGAGTGCACATGCAACAGATGTGAGTGTGATTTTGCCAAAGGTGAGTGTGAGCCCGCCAATGCCTGCAATGAGAATGGTGGAAACCACAAAGAGGTTTTTGTTCTGATTGAGGTCTACGCCCTGAATCATCTTAAGACCCGACACTGCAATGAAGCCATAGAGAGCCATGCACACGCCGCCCATGATGCATGAGGGGATTGAATTAACAAATGCAATAAACGGTGAAACGAACGAAATAATGATTGCCATGATTGCAGCAGTGATGATGGTGTATACCGATGCATTTTTTGTGATGGCAACGCAGCCTACAGATTCACCATAGGTGGTGTTGGGGCAGCCGCCAAAGAGTGCGCCCACCATTGAGCCAACGCCGTCACCGAGGAGTGTTCTGTGAAGACCGGGCTGCACCAAAAGGTCTTTTTCGATGATGGAAGAAATGTTTTTGTGGTCTGCCAGATGCTCTGCAAACACAACAAACGCCACAGGAATATATGCCACTGCTATTGTGCTTATATATGCAGCATTTAATTCGCCCACGCCCTTGTAGGCTGTTAGAAATGTGAAATCGGGCACCGCCACAAATGTTTCAAGAGTGATTTTGCCCTCGGGAGCAAGAGCAACAAACGGTGCAACATTGAGCACCTTGAGCGCATCAACGCCGCATTTGTAACCAATGATTGTGAAAATACCCGCAAGAGCATAACCGCCCAGAATACCAAAGATGAAAGGAATAAGCTTGCCGTATTTTTTACCATAGGTGGAGCTTATGATGGTGATGATGAGAGTAACCAGACCGCAAAGCACAGTGATTAGCGGCGATGCAAGGACGGCGCCATCGGCAGCTGTCACATTGCCTTTTAAAAGGTCACTCACTGCATTGCCTGCAAGCGAAAGACCAATGATGGCAACTGTGGGGCCTATAACTGTGGCGGGCATTACCTTGTCTATCCATTTAACGCCCACAAGCTTAACTATTATGGCAATAACAACATATACAAGACCTGCAAACACAGCGCCTATGATGAGGCCGAGATAGCCCAGACTCATCGATACACCGCCTGCAAAGGCTGCAAGCATTGAACCGATAAAAGCAAATGATGAGCCTAAAAATACAGGGCTCTTTTTCTTTGTGAAGAGAATATACACCAGTGTGCCCACACCTGCGCCAAAAAGAGCTGCCGCAGGGCTCATGCCATTGCCTATGATAACAGGCACAACCAATGTGGCGGTCATAATTGCCAAAAGCTGTTGGATTGCAAAAATGATAAGCTGACCAAACTTGGGTTTGTCATTGACATTGTAAATCATTTTCATTATAAAATCCTCCTTGGTATTTACTTAAAATTATCATACCAAAATCAGAAATTTTTTTCAATAGACAAAAATTTTTTGCCAAAAATTCGTCATATTACATAAAAAACGGGTGCATTTTTCTACACCCGTTTTTACATTAAAATTTTAAATTATACAAGCAAAATATGCCGCATAGCCTATGAGCATTATGATGCCGGCTGTTTTGCCAAGCTGCTTTTTGCGCACGCACAGTGCAAAGAGAAGCACAACTGCCGCAATGCTCACAAGAGCATCAAACACAAACGCGCGCGGAAATGGCACGGGGATAATAAGACCCGAAAGACCCACAATAAACAAGATGTTGAAGATGTTGCTGCCCACTACGTTGCCTATGGCAATGTCGGCATTGCCTTTGCGAGAGGCCATTACCGAGGTGAAAAGCTCGGGCAGCGAGGTGCCGAGAGCCACAACTGTGAGACCGATGAACCTTTCACTCACACCCATAGCCTTCGCAATATATGTGGCGCTGTTTACGGTGAACTGACTGCCTGCAATAATCATTGCAAGACCTGCAACGGCAAAGAGCAAAGATTTTGGCACAGACATGAGCTTTATGTCGTCACCTGCTTCGTTGCTTTTTTTGGCGCTAATTATCATATATGCCAAAAAGGCAATAAAGCAAACAAAAATTATTGCCGCATCAAAGGTGCTTATCACGCCATCAAGACCGAGTAAAAGAAGAATAACAGATGCACCAAGCACTATGGGAATATCTATCCACACAGTGGATTTGCCAACTCTGAGCACGGCAATGAGTGATGAAAGACCTAAAATGATGAGTATGTTCAAAAGGTTGCTGCCCAAAATGTTGCCTATGGTGATGTCGGCATTGCCTGCAAACGCGGCCGAAATGCTCACTGCAGCCTCGGGGGCGCTTGTGCCCATGGCAACCACTGTGAGACCTATGATGAGCTGGGGTATGCCAAACTTAGCGGCGATTGATGCAGAGCCGTCAACAAAGAAGTCGGCTCCTTTGACAAGAAGCACAAACCCCAATACCAGAAGAACTACCTGAAACAAAAATTCCATAATACAAAACCTCCGTTTTTTGATTTGGCGGCAATAAAAAAGAGACCATTACCGCAAACATATTGCAGTAAAGTCTCGCCACTTTGTCACAAGCCGGATTCCCTGCGGAAATCGTACTGACGACCTGCAAACGCGCACCGCGTCGGCTACTCCCTTTTCTGATGTTATTATTATATACTTTTAGCACGATTATGTCAACAATTTTTTCGGTTTTTGAAAAATTTATTGTGCCTTGTGAATACATATATGATTTAGTGTGTATAATTAGCCTAAGGAGGTCAGATTATGCTTAAAAAATATAAATCCTACATTATATCTGTTATCATTGCTCTTGCAGTGGGCGGCCTGTCGGCACTTGCCACCCGAAGCAACATGGATGTGTTTGATGAGATTACAAAGCCGCCGCTCACTCCGCCAAGCGCCGCGTTTGGCATAGTGTGGACGATTCTATTTACTCTCATGGGCATAAGCAGTGCAGG
>JAFVSB010000028.1 GCA_017503945.1 Clostridia bacterium | reverse complement strand
TCATTATGAAGATATTTTGGGAACATATTTAACAAAACTATCTCGCTCAAAAACTTCGGATGAAGATAGCTCGGAAGTTTCAAAACTTCTGAAAGCCATCGGTGATTTTGAAAGAATATCAGATCATAGTGTAAATATTTTGGAATCCGTTGAAGAATTAAAAGAAAAGAAAATTGAGTTTTCTGCCGATGCCAAAAAAGAGCTTGATGTTCTTTTAAACGCAGTATCAGAGATACTTGATATCACGCTCGATGCCTTTAATAATGATGATGAAAACGCTGCGTATAATGTTGAACCATTAGAACAGGTAATTGACGGACTAAAATCAATGCTCCGCGACAGACATATAGTTCGCCTGGCAGATGGTGAGTGTACAGTTGAAGCAGGCTTCATTTGGGGAGACCTCTTAACAAACTTAGAGCGAACCTCTGACCATTGCTCAAATATTGCAACTTGTTTGATTGATGCCAACAATCACAATATGAACGCTCACGAATATAAACAGAGCTTAATCGCTAACAATCCAATGTTTGATGAAAAATTCAAATCGTATGGAGAAAAATATAAATTGAGTCATTAAATGACACAAAAATAAACAGGTGGGTAATGATAATTATCACTACCCACCTAAAGAACGCGGTTTTGTTTTATTCAAAAACTTTTGCTTTGTTAAGAATTTTGTATACTATTGGAATGAATATGGTGGTAATGATAATTTCAGGAATCATATACGCTCCGTTGTATACTACGGAATAAAATATACTAAGAGTGTTTCCCTTCATGCTATTCATTACCCAATCGCAAAATCCTGCCATAAACGAAATTTGCGAAAGTCCCGTAGAATCAGCAAAAAACCACTCGGCCCATGCTCCAAAGAATATTGCACCCGAAATGATGTGCATAAGGTATCTTAGCATCATGGCAACAATTGCTCCAAAGCAAATTTGAGCTGTTGGCGTTTTTAGCTTGCCTCTGAAAATGCCGCCAAATCCAAGCACGCTGTAGGCAAGAATGTAATCTATCATGCATATGCAAATGGCGCTCGGCAGAGCCATTTGTCCTTCACCAGGCAAAAAGAATGACGATACGGTTCCCATGCCTGCGAGCAATTGCAAAATTGAATACACAAAGGCCGAGAGTATTCCCCACCTTGTGCCATACATATAGCCTATGAGAATAACAGGCAGCATCGACACAAGCGTTACCGAGCCGCCAAACGGCATCTGAATCACCTGAATAAGTGACAATACAAGCGCAAATGCCAATAGCATTGCAGTGGTTACTAACTTTTTGGTTTTCATAATCAAACATCTCCTATATAATTTGTGATGTTTGGGCATTACCCTTGACAGCACTTTTGGTGGCTTGTTTGTAAATCTGCAGCTTTATCAAACAAAAAAAGACACACCCCAAAAGGCATGCCGAAAAAGTAAAAATATTTACCTACGTTGGCATTACCCAAATCAGGTTACGGGTCGGAGCAGCAATATACTCCCTCTCAGCCTGCTTGCGCAAGCTCCCCAATCTGTGACACATTATACCATTTTTAATGGTTGGAGTCAACAAAAAACTGAAAAATTTTTTTGAAATTTTTTTCAAAAAAACACTTGATTTTATTTTTATAGTGTGCTATAATATCATTCGTTGCTGATATGCGCCGCTAGCTCAGCTGGATAGAGCGTCTGACTACGGATCAGAAGGTCAGGGATTCGAATTCTCTGCGGCGCGCCAAAACGACACTGCATTTTGCGGTGTCGTTTTTCTTTTAGTTAGTTCGAGTTCCGTAAGCATTGACTTTAACCTTAAATAGGGCTATAATTAAAGCATGTTTGAAATACACTTCTGGAGGTCTGCACTATGAGTAGTCGCACATATGAGCTCGATATGTCAAAAGGCTCAATTTTCAAAAATGTCATGATATTTGTTGTTCCGCTTATTCTTGGCAATGTCTTGCAGCTTCTCTATAATGCAGCCGATATTATTGTGGTCAGCCGCTGGTCGGGTAGCTCAGCCATGGCATCTGTTGGTGCCACCAGTTCTCTCAATGCGCTCATTGTCAATTTGTGCATTGGGCTTTCAGTGGGAGCAAGTGTTGTTGTGTCTCGAAGGTTCGGAGCCGGAGATTCCCAAGGGGTACACCGCGCAGTTCACACCTCTATGCTTCTTGCATGTATTGCCGGCTTGGTTGCTTGTTTTCTTGGTGTGTTTTTCTCTGCACCTCTTCTCAGGCTCATGGGCACTCCGCAGGGTCAAGTGTTTAGCGGAGCAGTGCTCTACATGCGCATCTATTTTTTCGGTGTTCCTGCATCGCTTATATATAACTTTGCAGCATCTATTCTTCGTGCAGTAGGTGACACAAAGCGCCCGCTGTATATCCTTGCCGCCACAGGCCTGGTAAATGTGATATTAAATCTTGTTCTTGTAATCGTGTTTCACATGGGTGTTGCAGGTGTTGCCATTTCCACTGCCGTTGCCAACTATCTCTCGGCAATCATAATCATCTACATTCTTGCCAAATCTGAGCGGGCATACGCTCTTGTCTTTAAAAACCTCAGGTTTTATAAAGAAGAGCTTTCGCAAATTCTTAAAATAGGTGTTCCTGCGGCATTGCAGAGCTCGGTTTTTTCGCTTTCCAATTCTGTTATTCAATCTGCCGTCAACTCTTTTGGCACAGCTGCCATAGCGGGTAGCGCGGCAGCATCTAACATAGAGGGTTTTGTCTATACTGCCATGAATGCTTTTTATCAGGCAACCATGACCGCTGTGAGCCAGAACTATGGCGCCAAAGACGAAAAACGACTCAGCAAATCAATATACATACCTATGTTGTGTGTTATAGTGGTAGGCTTTAGCTTGGGTCTTATGACAGTTGTTTTTGCCAATCCGCTTCTTAGCATATATATAACCGACTCTCCCGAAGCTATCGAATTTGCCAAAGTAAGAATGATCCTTACAGGTCTGCCATACTTTATATGCGGAGCAATGGAGGTTATGGCAGGTGCACTCAGAGGTCTTGGATATTCTGTGATAACGGCTATCAATGCTCTTGTTGGAGCCTGCGGCTTGCGCATACTGTGGATTATATTTGTTTTGCCCCTTAAGCGTTCAATATTCACTTTGTTTTTGTGTTGGCCTGTATCATGGCTTGTTGTAATATGCATGCACTTTGTTTATTACATGATTATAAGGAAAAAAGCAATACGCAAAATGCTTGAGCAATAAAATATTTGAAAATATATCTTGATATTTCAAATAGTTTGTAGTATAATATATAAGTCGTACAGCCGGGGCGGTAGCGGTGCCCTGTACTTGCAATCCGCTATAGCAAGGGTGATATCTTTATTGAGGGTGCCGCTTTTTAAGTAGTACCGTTTGAGTAATGTTGATGGTCGGGTCTTGCGCAATGTGCGCTTGTGAACCTGGTCAGGTGAGGAATCAAGCAGCCATAAGCATGTCAGCATATGTGCCGCGAGGGTGCCCGACCTGAGTTATCTCACACGGCAAACGCTTAAGGAGCGTAATTCGATTTAAAGATGTACGACTTTTTTTGATTATCAAAACAATTCAGTCGAGGTGATATATTATGGCATATCAGGCACTGTACAGAAAATGGCGTCCGATGAAATTTGATGATGTAATCGGCCAGCAGCATATCACGCAAACCATAAGAAACGAAATAAACTGTGGCACTGTTGCACATGCCTATCTGTTCACGGGCACCCGCGGCACAGGTAAGACCACCACCGCAAAGATTCTGAGCAGGGCGGTAAACTGTGCATCACCCATAGACGGCAACCCCTGCAATGAGTGTGAAGTGTGCAAATCAATTCTGGGTGAAGTGTGCCTTGATGTTCAGGAAATCGACGCCGCATCTAACACAGGTGTTGACAATATCCGCGATATTATATCACAGGTGAGCTATGTTCCCACCATGGGTAAATACAAGGTTTTTATAATAGATGAGGTTCACATGCTTTCCAAAGGTGCATTCAATGCATTGCTTAAAACTCTGGAAGAACCTCCTGCACATGTCATTTTCATACTTGCCACCACCGAAATTCAGCAAATTCCGGCAACCATACTTTCAAGGTGCCAGCGCTTTGATTTTAAAACCATCTCGATTTCAGACATTGTTTCCAACATAAAATCCATACTTTTCTCAGAGGGTATAACGGCAACCGATGATGCACTCGAATATGTTGCATATCTGGGTGATGGCTCAATGCGTGACTCGCTCAGCATTCTCGACCAGTGCCTTGCGTTTTCGGATGGTGAGCTCACCTTAGATAAAGTCACCAATGTTGTGGGTGCTGTTGATGATAAAACCCTCTATGATTTTGCGGGTGATGTTGCTTTGGGTGACACAGTTTCGGCACTGCGCCGCTTCAATGACTGTGTTTCATCGGGCAAAAACTTTGATAACATTGCCAAGGGGCTTTTGTCGGTTTTTCGAGAAATTATAATGTACAAAATTAATCGCGAAAATTTTTCTGCAAGCAAGATAAAAAAGCAGTATCTCGAAAGCTGTGCCGATAAATTTGATGTTCCTTTTTTGGTCAATTGCATCAATATTCTCACTGATTGCATAGTTTCATTCAAGACCTTTTCATCTCACAGAGTGTTGTGCGAATGTGCGCTTATTCGTTTGACAACGCCTTCCATGAATGATGATTATGACTCTTTAAATGCAAGAATTTCTTCTCTTGAGGCAAAGCTCTGTGCTGTTTCACAAGGCGGTTTTTCTGCCCCTGTGCTCGATGAGACTGCACCTTGTATTGATAAAATCTCACCTGCCCCTACCGATGACATTCCTTTGCCTGAGCCGCCACTGCAGGACGATGAACCTGCTTTTGACGCGTCTCAAGCCAAACACAGTGCTGCATCGCAGGCAGCTGCCAAATGGAATGACATCACATCTGCTTTGGCTTCTAACGGCAAAATTACTCTTTGCGCTTTGCTTTATGGTGTAGATGTGAAGGCTGCTGACAACACTTTATACCTTTGTGTGTCCAATCCTGATAATCGTCATGCCCTTAGCGAAAAGACCAATCTTGATGCAATAAATGCTGCAATAGCTTCCGTTGTTGGCAGTGATGTCAATGTCAGGATTTCGTCTGATGACATTCACAGTTCAGTGTCTGGTGATGATTTGTTTCAGAGTTTGGGTGCTATGGGTAAAGATTTCCCATCTAATTTCAATCTTGACTGATAAGTTTGTGCAAATATGCGCTTTGTAAACATTGACATATCATCACTGTTATGGTATAATATACAATTAAATTCAGGATATTTGGAGGTTTAACCAATGACAAAAATTGCAATTATAGGTTTTGGAGTTGTAGGCTCAGGTGTATATGAGGTTTTAAGAGAAAATGCTGCTCAAATCACCCAAACTACTCTCTCTCCAATCGACATCAAATATATCCTTGATATCAGAGATTTTTCTTCTCATCCCGAGAGTCATCTTTTCACTGATAATGTAGATAATATAGCAAACGATCCCGAAGTATCAATTGTTGTGGAAACTATGGGAGGCGTTGAGCCTGCCAACACTTTCACCCGCAAGATGCTCTCGGCAGGTAAAACAGTTGTCACATCCAACAAAGAGCTCGTTGCCACATATGGTGATGAACTGTTTGCTTTGGCTATCGAAAACAACTGCAGCTATT
>JAFVSB010000027.1 GCA_017503945.1 Clostridia bacterium | reverse complement strand
GCTCTTCCGATCTCTTGCTGCCAAGCTTGATAACAAAGCCTACAGAGTGTATTCAATTCTTGGTGATGGTGAGCTCGAAGAAGGTCAGGTATGGGAAGCCGCCATGTTTGCTGCTCACTACAAGCTTGACAATCTGGTTGCTTTTGTAGATTTCAACGGTCTGCAGATTGATGGTGACATCACACAGGTCATGAATCCCACTCCCATTGACAAAAAATTTGAAGCATTTGGCTGGAATGTATTGGTTATCGATGCACACAACTATGATGAAATCAAAAGTGCTCTGGCATCTGCCCGTGAGTGCAAAGGTAAGCCCACCTGCATAATTGCAAAGAGCGTAAAAGGCAAGGGTGTGTCATACATGGAAAATAACCCTGCTTGGCATGGTAATGCTCCCAAAGGTGAGGATTACATAATTGCATCTAATGAATTGGATGCCAAAATCAAAGAATTGGAGGCTCAAATCAATGGCTGATAAAAAAATTGCAACGAGAGAATCCTACGGCACGGCACTTGCTTCGCTTGGCGATAAATATGACATCATTGTTCTTGATGCCGACCTTTCCAAATCCACCAAGACTGATATCTTCAAAAAACAATTCCCCGATAGATTTATAAACATGGGCATTGCCGAGGCCAATATGATGAGCACAGCTGCAGGGCTTGCAGCATGTGGCAAGATAGTTTTTGCAAGCTCATTTGCCATGTTTGCAGCCGGCAGAGCCTTTGAGCAAATCCGCAATTCCATTTGTTATCCCAATCTCAATGTCAAAATTGGTGCATCTCATGCCGGCATTTCTGTTGGCGAAGATGGTGCAACACATCAGTGCCTTGAAGACATCGGCATCATGCGCACTCTTCCCAACATGGTTATTCTCAACCCTGCCGATGATACTGAGGCAAAAGCGGCTGTTAAAGCTGCTGTTGAGCACGAAGGCCCCGTATACCTTCGATTTGGCCGTCTTGGAGTTCCTGTGCTTTTTGATGACGACTACAAATTTGAAATAGGTAAGGGTGTTCAGCTTGTTGAAGGCACCGATGTTACCCTTGTTGCCACCGGTCTTATGGTAAGCAGTGCTCTGGAGGCTGCAGAGCTTTTGAAAAATGAGGGCATAAGCGCCCGTGTTATCAATATGGCCACAATCAAACCCATCGACGAAGCTATCATTACCAAAGCTGCAGTTGAAACAGGAGCGCTTGTGTCATGTGAAGAACACAATGTCATTGGTGGTCTTGGCAGTGCAGTTGCAGAAGTTCTGTGTCAAAGCTGCCCAGTGCCTCTTATAAGAGTAGGCACTCTTGATGTGTTTGGCAAATCGGGCAAGCCCGCCGAGCTCTTTGAAGAATATGGTCTCACCGCTCAAAACATAGCCATTCAGGCAAAAAATGCCATGGCTTTAAAAAAATAATATATACATACTAATAATCGGAGGTGAGAAATGTGAAAGATAATTCGTCAAAAAATCTTGTCCGAAGAAAACGGATATTTGCCGCTTCTTCCATTGTGGCAGTTTTGGCTTTGGTTGCATTTCTCACATATTTTCTCGCAGTTCGCTTTATGAAAATAGCCTCATCCGATGTAGAATTCAGAGATTTTATCCAAAGCTATGGTGCATTTGGTATTTTTGTAGCTATAGGTTTGCAGGTTGTTCAGGTGTTCATCGCGCTCATCCCCGGTGAGGTTGTTGAAATTGGCCTGGGATTTGCCTATGGTTGGTTTGGCGGAACTTTAGTTTGTCTTATAGGGGTTGGCATTGGTTCAGCTCTGATCTTTCTTCTTGTCAAAAAGTTTGGCATGCGCCTTGTGGAAATTTTTGTTTCTCTTGACAAAATCAACGAACTAAAGCTTATCAACAACGAGAAAAAGCTTCATAGGCTCACTTTCATACTCTACCTGATTCCGGGCACACCAAAAGACCTGATAACATATTTTATTGGTCTCACCCGCATGAATCTCAGCGATTTCTTGACCATCACAATCTTTGCCAGAATCCCCACGGTTGTGTCATCAACAGTAGGCGGCAATCTCATCGGTAGTGGGCAGTATTATAAAGCAGTCATTCTTTTTGTCGTATCTGCCGCGCTGAGCCTTGCCGGGCTTCAATTATATGATGGCATAATGAAGAAAATCAAAAGAAAATCCGATAACAAAATTCGTGTTTTCTCATCTGTACGAAAGCATACTAATGAAAAAAATTTTGATGACAAATGATTAAAAGGAGGAATTGAACTTGCCGCAAAAACAGGTTCCCCTCGTAGTAATTAAAAGGCTTCCAAGGTATCATCGCTATCTTGGAGAGCTTATCAACAATAAAATATATCGTATCTCATCAACCGAACTCAGCTCCAAAATGGGAGTTACCGCCTCTCAAATAAGGCAAGATCTCAACTATTTTGGCGGCTTTGGTCAACAGGGCTATGGCTATAATGTAGAATTGCTTTATGCTGCAATAGGGGATATCCTCGGACTCAACAGATGTCATAAAACCATAATTATTGGCGCAGGCAATCTTGGCCGTGCTCTTGCAAATTATGGCGGTTTTTCAAAAAGAGGCTTTGTGGTAAGTGGACTTTTTGATACCGACCCCTCTGTTGTAGGTACTACACATGCAGGGCTCACCGTTTTGCCGTATTCTTCGGTGGACGAATTTATAATGACCGAAAAACCCGACATTGCCATTTTAGCAGTGCCAAAGGCGAATGCCTCTCAGGTTGCTGAGCATCTTGTTTCATGCGGCATAAAAGCCTTGTGGAATTTTGCTTATGTTGACCTCAAGCTACCCGAAGATGTAGTGGTAGAAAATGCCCACCTTAGCGATTCGCTTATGACATTGTCATATCGTATGTCCAAACAGGAGAAATTCTGATGATTACCATAGGCTTTTCAGGAAAAAGCGGTACAGGCAAGAGCTATAAAGCTCTCAGTGTGGCTGCAGACAATGGTGCAGGTCTTATTGTTGATGACGGATTGCTCATATGCGGCGGTAAGATTCTTGCAGGTAAATCCGCCAAAAAAGAGCGTCATCCATATGCATCTACCCTGCGTGCCATATTCAATGATGCAGAGCACGCCGCCGAAGTGGCTGATGCCATAAAGCATAGCGGTGAAGATCGCATCCTTATTCTCGGCACTAGTGAAAAAATGGTCAATCTCATAGCCGAAAGGGTAGGGGTAGCCCCCGTTAATAAGCACATACACATTGAAGATGTTGCGAGCGCTGATGAAATCGAGATGGCTCACACAATGCGCACACGCTATGGCAAACATGTTATCCCGGTGCCTACAACCGAAATCAAGCGCACTTTTTCGGGCTATCTTTTAGACCCACTCACTTCAATCAAAAAACTTGCCGATGGTATTTTTGATAAGACTCCCCCCGATCAACGCACTATAGTGCGTCCTAAATACGGTTACCTGGGAGACTTTGAAATCTCAGAAAGGGTTCTATACCAGATTGCGCGCTATGAAGCTTCACTGGTCGAAGGTGTAGCTGGCGTTGACAAGGTAGTATATTATGATAATGGCATAATTCGCGAATTTCGCATTGATGTTTCTATGATGTTTGGATATGATTTTCAAAAAGCATGCACCCAAATACAGCAAAGAATTATAAAAGGTGTAGATGAATGTGCTGCCATATTTGTTGATTTGGTCAATGTAAATGTAATTAAAGTTATATATTGAAGAAAAACACTGCGAACATTTCAAAATTGCGGTGTTTTTCTTTTATATCAGCTAAAAAACATGCAAAAATGATTTTTTTTGTTTTGCAACCTGCAAAAACTGTTGACATGAAAATCCAACAGTGTTATAATATTTTCATGTTAAAATATGGAGGAATGAAAATGAGTATCAAAAATGAATACCTTTCTAAGGTAATGGAAACCGTTATAGAACGCAATCCAAACGAGCCTGAATTTCATCAGGCGGTTTCTGAAGTATTGGAATCACTCGAGCCTGTCATTGCCAAACATCCCGAGTTTGAACAAACGGGCCTCATAGATAGAGTAGTAGAACCCGAAAGATTTATTTCTTTTAGAGTTTCGTGGGTTGATGACAATGGCAAAGTGCAGGTTAATCGCGGCTTCAGAGTTCAGTTCAATTCTGCAATCGGACCCTACAAGGGCGGCCTTCGTTTCCACCCTTCTGTATATTCCGGCATAATCAAATTCCTCGGCTTTGAGCAGATCTTTAAAAACAGTCTCACTGGCCTTCCCATTGGTGGTGGCAAAGGCGGTTCCGATTTTGACCCCAGAGGTAAAAGTGATTCGGAAATTATGAGATTTTGTCAAGCTTTCATGACCGAGCTCTACAAATACATAGGTCCTGATGTTGATGTGCCTGCAGGTGACATCGGTGTTGGCGGCAGAGAGATTGGTTATCTCTTTGGTCAGTACAAAAGAATCAAAAGCTGTTGGGAAAACGGCGTTCTCACAGGCAAAGGCTTAGAATACGGCGGTTCGCTCATTCGCCCTGAAGCCACAGGCTTTGGTGCTACATATTACACAAGTGAAGTTCTCAATCATTTTGGTGAGGATATCAAAGGTAAAACCGTGGCCATTTCCGGATTTGGTAATGTTGCCTGGGGTGTTGCTCAAAAGGTTGCTGAGCTTGGCGGCAAGGTTGTCACCCTTTCTGGTCCTGATGGCTATGTGTATGATCCTGACGGCATCACCACAAAAGAAAAAATTGACTTTATGCTTGAAATGAGAGCTTCTGGCCGTGACCGTGCTCAGGATTATGCTGACAAGTTTGGCTGTGAATTTTTCGCAGGCAAAAAACCTTGGGGAGTCAAAGCAGACATATGCATGC